>CAZYBA010000252.1:0-1717 GCA_964646105.1 uncultured Armatimonadia bacterium | reverse complement strand
CAGGTGCAACTGGTCCTCGAATCGCCCGAACAAGCCCGGTTGCTCGGCGTCGAGCCGCCGTCGGGTCTTCTGCTCTGGGGCCCCCCCGGCACCGGCAAGACCACCGTCGCAAGGATTCTCGCGTCCCAGGCCCATTTCGCATTCTTCGCCGCCAGCCCCGCCGATATCTTCTCGATGTGGATCGGGGAGGGGGAGAAGGCGGTGGCGCGGTTGTTCGAGGACGCCCGGGCGGCGGCGCCGTCGATTGTCTTCCTCGACGAAATCGATGCGCTCGTCCCGAGCCGCATGGGCGGAATGTCCCAGGCGTCCGACAAGGTGGTCAACCAGTTCCTGCACGAAATCGACGGCCTGCAGGTCAACCGTGGTGTCTTTGTGGTGGGGGCCACCAACCGCCCGGAACTGCTCGATTCCGCATTGGTGCGCGGCGGGCGCTTGTCGCTCAAGATCGAGATCCCGCTTCCCGACCAAGCCGGGCGCGAGGCCATCCTGCGCCTGCACACGCGCGGGGTGCAGCTGGTGCCCGGTCTCGACCTCGCGGACCTCGCCGCCGAAACCGACGGTTATTCCGGCGCGGACCTCAAGGCGTTGGTGAACCAGGCCGGCCTGCAGGCCCTGATCCGCATCGCCGACACCGGGGGCGCCGAAGCCCTCACCGTCGCCGACTTCGCCGCCGCCATGGGCAACATCCTGGCCGGGGAGAACGACTGATCCGTTGTCGATTGGATAGTGCCCGCGTCTGCTGACTATCACGTCCAAACTCCACGCCGTTACACGGTTGCCTCGGAACAGCCCTTACCGTCATCCCGCCATGACCACCGTCGACCAACTCCGCGCGATCGCCCTGTCGTTTCCCGGGGTGGTCGAAGGGGACGGCAATGGCGGGCAGAGGGCGTTCGGATTGCCGGTGAAGGGGAAGTCCAAAGGGATCTGCTGGGAGTGGATGGAGCGCGTCGATCCCAAAAAACCGCGGGTTCCCAATCCCGATGTCTGGGCGGTCCGGGTCGCCAGCGTCGCCCTGCGCGACAAACTCATGCGCGAGGGTCCCGCCGACCGCTATGTCCACGATCCCCACTACGACAACTACCCCGCCGTGCTCGTGCGGCTCGCGCATATCGACGAAGACACGCTGCGCGGCCTGATCGAGGACGCCTGGATTGTCGTAGGGTGACGGTTTCGGACAGGCGAACGGCAGGGGCTGCGCGATCGGCATCGCTTCCGGCGCACACGGGTCTGGTGTGACAGGCGTCCATCGTCTTCTCGGGGCAAGACTCTTTGTCTGGCCCACACAGGTCTGGTGTGACAACTTCGCTCCGCCGGATGGGCTGAACCGTTCGGGGCGACGGGCCACAACGTTTGCGAAATGCTCCGTCAACACGCAAGAAGCGCCGAGGCGCGCGACGGCGGGTCAGGGGCATGCACCCGACGGTGTCAATTTTGGGAAGGTTTGCCTTCGCGAGCGTCTCGCCGCGCGGTCAACACCCGATTATTCACCCGACTTCACCCATTTAAGGCGTTGAGATCCATAAATGGGTGAAATTGGGTGTAAAAATGGGTGCATGCCGCCGACATCGACCCTTCGGATCACCCCCGAGATTTTGACCCTCATCGCCCGTATCGACGAGTTCAAGGGCGCATGGCGCGCATTCGGAATGCTCGCGCCCGAGAGGCTCTCTGCCTTGCGGCGGGTCGCGACCATCGAAAGCATTGGGTCCTCCAC
>CAZYBA010000251.1:0-5334 GCA_964646105.1 uncultured Armatimonadia bacterium | reverse complement strand
GACGCGCGACTTCCGCCCCTAGCTGCGCAGCGACAAAAACGACAAACAGGGCAAGCAAAACATCGGGACCGTGCGGCATGGCTTGGCAATGCTTCCTTGAGCGGAACGCGACGGCGATCTATGACAACGGATACAAGAGCGAACCGTCCGGCCCCGCACCGCCCTGCCGGGGGCTCCGGGCTAGAAGACCACCTTCGACAACGGGTATTCAACCAGACCGTCGGCACCGGCACGGCGCAATCGCGGGATCAGGTCGCGGGCCAGTTTGTCCTCGACCACAATCTCGATGGCAAATCCAGACCCTCCATGCAACGGACTGACCGTCGGGCGCTTCAGACTTGGCAACTGGGCTACCACCCGGTCCAGATCGTCCGCGGAAACATTCATTTTGAGCCCGACCATCTCCCCGGCGTTCAACGCCCCGGTCAATAGCAACGCAAGGTCCTCGATCTTCGCCCGCTTGGTGTCGTCGGCCCAGGCCCCGTGGTTGCAGACCAGACGCGTGGTCGATGTCAGGAGGGTGTCGACAATGCGCAGGTCGTGGGCGCGCAGGCTCGAGCCTGTTTCCGTGTTGACCACGCTGGCATCCGCGAGCGCGGGCACCTTGACCGCGCAGGCCCCCCAGGAAAACTCGACCCGTGCGGAAACACCATGGTCTGCGAGGTAACGTTCGGTCAGGCGCACGTACTCGGTGGCAATTCGGCACCCCGCCAGATCCGCAGGTCCGGTGATCGGGGAATCCTGCCCGGCCGCCAAGACAACCCGGATGGGGTTTCGCGTGGCCTTCGAGTACGCGAGCTCGCAGATTTCACGAACGTCCGCCCCGCAGTCCTCAATCCAGTCGCGCCCCGTCAACCCGACGTCGATGATGCCGTCCTCGAGATACCGGGGGATTTCCTGCGGCCGAATCAGCAACGCGGAGATCTCCGCATCGTCGACCACCGGCTGGTACGACCGGGAATCAACACGTATGGACCAGCCCGCCTGGGCGAACAACTTGAACGTCGCGTCCTGCAGGCTCCCTTTGGGCAACCCGAGCTTCAATTGCATACCAAATCTCCCGTTGAATTCGGGGCGACCACGGTGACGTCCCAGCCTGTCAGTATATCGTCCGGGGGAATCCGGGCTGTCGGCGAGGACGCCCCCCGCGACGTGCCCCGACGGTATAATCGCCCCGATGAGCATCGATCCCTTGCGTGTGTCCCATCGGGACGCCTTGGCAGCCGCCGGCCTCGACCCGTTCGCCCCGGAACGATTCGAACGCACCCATGGCGCCGCCGATATCCGTGGCCAGTTCGACAGCCTGCAGGAAACCCCGATCCGTGTCGCGGGACGAATTGTTTCCCAACGCAGCAATTTCTTCGATATGGAGGATGCGTCCGGTCGCGGGCAGGTCTATCTTGACAAGACTGCCATGGACCCGGAATTGCACGCACTGCTCAAGGCCAACCTCGATCTTGGCGATTTCGTCGGGGTCGAAGGTACCGTTTTCGCCACCAAGGCGGGAGACCGGGCCCTGCGCGCAACCAAGGTCACTCCGCTCGCCAAAGCACTGCGCGATGCCGGAGCGGTCCTCGGGAAGGAGTACCGCGACGAGGAATCCGGTCAGACCCGGCGCCGCGACCACCTTCAGGATCCGGAACAGCGCTACCGACTGCGCTACTGCGACCTGTTTGTCAACGCGGACGCCCGGGAAGTCCTGGTCAAGCGCATCAAGGTCACCCGCGCGATTCGGGAATTCCTTGACAGCCGCGGCTACCTTGAAGTCGAAACCCCGGTCCTGCACCACGAGGCCGGCGGGGCGCACGCACGGCCGTTCCGAACCAAGCACAACGCGCTCGGACTGGACCTGAACCTGCGCATCGCGCTGGAACTCCACCTGAAGCGACTGATTGTCGGCGGACTGGAAAAAGTCTTTGAAATCGGTCGGGTGTTCCGCAACGAAGGCGTCTCCACCCGCCACAATCCTGAATTTTCACTGCTGGAGCTCTATGAGGCCTACACCAATCTAGAAGGAATGATGGAACTGGTCGAATCCATGTTCCGGCACATCTCGCAGACTGTGAACGGTTCGGATGTACTGGTCACCCCGTCAGGAGAAACCATCGACTTCTCGAAGCCGTGGACACGACTCCCGATGCTCGAGGGAATCGAGCGCAACGCGGGGATCACCCCCGATCATTTCGAGTCACTCGACAAGGCCAAGGCCGCCATGGCCAAGGTCGGTCTCGACCCCTCCGGCGAAATCCATGTCGGAGGAATCATCGAGAAAATCCACGAGCAGTTCACACAGCCGACCCTGCTCCAGCCGACCTTCATCACCGAGTTTCCGCTTGAAACCAGCCCGCTGGCCCGCAAGATGCCCGACAACCCGCGCCTGACCCGACGCTTCGAAAGCTATGTGTTGCGACAGGAAATCGGGAATGCGTTCTCGGAGATCAACGACCCGATCGACCAGAGGGCACGTTTCGAGGACCAACTCCATCAGAAGCAGGAAGGTGCCGCCGAGACCCAGCCGATGGATGAGGATTTCCTCCGCGCACTCGAGTACGGGATGCCTCCGACCGGTGGCTTTGGAATGGGAATCGACCGGGTCGCCATGATCTTCACCGGGGCCGAATCCATTCGCGACGTCCTCTTCTTCCCGCTGTTGCGACCGGAGCGTTGACCTCGGTGCCTTCGGCGGGAGGTGCGGACACGACCGACCGGTTGTCGCGGACGACGCATCCGGACAATCCGCACGGGATGCTGCGGAACAACCATGACCGGCACGAAAGTGTGTTCGAAGTGTCGAGTCGGGTGGCCGCCGACATCCTCTCCAGCGGGACAGGCTTGGACGCGCTGGAGCATTTCGCCGATGCGGCCCGCCGCTTGGTCGGTGCCAAATACGCGGCCATCGGGGTGGCGTCTCCCGGGGGCCGGGGCTTCGACCATTTCGTCACCGCCGGAATGAGTCCGGAGGCCATCGCGCAGATTGATCACGCACCGGTCGGCGCCGGACTGCTGGGCCACCTTCTCACCTGCGAAGTTCCGTTACGGGTCGGCAAGGTCTCCGATCATCCCTCCTCGGCAGGATTTCCACCGGGTCACCCAGCCATGCGCGAGTTCCTCGGGATACCGATCCGCAACGGATCGCAAGTTCTCGGCAGCCTGTACCTGACCGACAAAGAGGGCGGATTCACTCAGGACGACGAAAGTTCTGTGGCGGCGCTTGGCCTGCATCTCGCGGTCGCCATCCGCAACCTCCACATGATCCGTCGCCAAGACGACCTAGTGGCAGGGCTGATGGCGGCCCAGGAGGCCGAGCGTCGGGCGGTGGCCTACGACCTTCACGACGGCCTGACCCAGTACGTGATGGGAGCCTGGGCCCATCTCGAAGGTTTCCGATCCTCGCAATCGAGCGGCGACTCCGAACACGCCGCCACCGAACTCGACAGTGCCCTGCGCTTCCTACGAGAAGCGGTCATCGAATCACGGCGGTTGGTGAATGGTCTGCGGACCCTGTACCTCGACGATCTCGGACTCGCCGGTGCGGTGGAACAGTTGCTGTTCGAGGAAAAGGACCGCGCTGGATGGAGCGAAGTGGTACTCGCGCACAATCTCGGGGAGGAGCGCTATCCGGAAACCATCGAGACCGCGCTGTACCGTTTCATCCAAGAAGCGCTCACCAATGTCCGCAAGCACGCTGGAGCGACCCGTGTGGAGGTGCGTCTCGACAAGGACAAAGCTGCCGAGAAAGAAAGCGTCCTGCTGCGCGTGCGTATTTCCGACGACGGTGTGGGATTCGATCCGGAACTCGCGAACCGCTCCACCGGCAAGGTCGGTCTCCACGGAATGGCGGAACGTGTGCGCCTACTAGCAGGAAGCCTCGACATACAAAGCGAACGCGGGATTGGAACAGTGGTGGGTGCGCGGATTCCCTTGCCGGCAGGCTCGGGAAACGACGCATCGTAGTTTCCAGGAGATACACAACAATGACCGAAGAATTGGAAAAGACGGCTCCCTCGGGTGTTTCCGTCGTGCTGATCGACGACCACGATATCTGGCGCGGAGGTGTGAAATCCATGCTCCGTGGGACCGAATTCAATGTGGTCGGGGAGGCTTCGAGCGGACGAGAAGGTGTGGATGTCGTCGCGACGCTCAAGCCGGACGTCGTCCTGCTCGACATCCGAATGGCCGGCGGCGACGGTTTCGATGCGCTGCAGGGGATCAAGAAGGCCGACAACCGCACCGCAGTCCTGATGCTCACCACGTACGATAATCCGACGTTCATGGCACGGGCTGTTGCCGGGGGCGCATCGGGTTATGTTCTCAAGGGCGTTGGCCGCGAGGAGTTGCTGGCCACCATGCGCGCCGTCCTGCGAGGGGAAATGCTGCTCACCCGAGACCAACTGGTCCGATCGCTGCGCAGTGTCAGCGACCGTGCCTTGCAAACCACGGACCTGATCGAACCTCTGACCAAGCGCGAGGAAGAAGTGTTGCGATTGGTTTCCACCGGACTCAACAACCGCGAAATCGGAGCGGTGTTGTTCATTGGCGAGGGAACGGTCAAAACCCACGTCGAGCACATCATCGGTAAATTGGGAGTGAGCGACCGCGTGCAGGCAGCGGTCTGGGCGGCCCGCAAGGGTTTGATTGACGAAAGCGACTTGCCGCGGCTCGCGGTTCGCCACTGACGTCCCCTTTTCCCTGACGTGTTTCCTCGGGGCACCGCAACGTGCGATGCCCCGTTTTCATTTCCCCGGCAGCGCAACCGCGGTTTCAACCGAGACCCGTTCCAACCCGGTTTCCATCCCGAGATCGTGCGGCCGCCGTCAGTGGCGCCTGCACCCCGGATAAAATTCCCCAATGCCTGTTTGGTCCCTCGCACGACGTTATCCCCTGGTGTCCCTCGCCAGTCTCCACATCGCGGCAGGCATCGTGTTGATCCCGTGGCACCCGGACATCGCCCTGATCCTGTTCGGCATCGTGTCCATCGGCGTTGGAGCCCCGCTGGTGCTGTCGACGCTCCGCTCCGCCCTCAAGGCCCGGTTCCAAACCGACATCATTGCGACACTCGCTATTGTCGCCAGCGTCGCACTGGGCGAATGGCTGGCCGGCGCAGTCATCGCGCTGATGCAATCCGGCGGCGAAGCACTCGAGGACTACGGACTGACCCAAGCCCGCAAAAGCCTCGATCAACTGCTACGCCGTGCCCCAACGGTCGCCCACCTGGTCCGTGACGGGACATTGGTGGAGATTCCCGCGTCGGAAGTTGCGCCGGGTGATCGGATCGTCGCACGTGCGGGGGACATTCTCCCCACGGACGGTACTGTTTTCGAAGGGAACGGATCG
>CAZYBA010000250.1:2827-5334 GCA_964646105.1 uncultured Armatimonadia bacterium | reverse complement strand
CGGAGAATATGCCGGCACGTAACACCCCCGGCCGCAAACCCCTCTCAGGAGTCGGATCTTCCTCCGGAAGCATTGCCTGGCGCAGCCTCCGCACAGGCCTCTCGAAATCCCAGGTGAAGGGAATTCTAGGCTCGCCGGCACGAATCGATTCCCTCGGCATTCTGGAAATCTGGCATTTCGGTTCGGGCTACGGCGGGGGTTCCGTCAATTTCGACGATCGTGGCAAGGTGATCGGCTGGTCGGAGCCGCGCTAGCCCATTCTTCCCTTCGTCCTTGGCCGAAGGTCCTGAACTCCGTAAACTGCCTGCATGGAGTTTCGCTTCCAACCCGGCAAACTGACCGGCGATGTGTTCGATATTGCCACCAACGATGTCCGCGCGGTGGTGGCCGGGCCCGGCGGTGTCAGGCGTCTCATCCCGGCGTTCCCGGTCGATTCCCAAACGTTCGCGGTGCGCCTCAAGGCCGATCGACCCGGTATGTGGCGCATCGCGGAAGTGCGGGTGAATGGCAAACGTCCCGGCATCCGACTCCCCGAACCCCGGAACGCCGCCGCTCCCGACACGAAACTCACCATGGCACGCCGGCACCCCCGGCTCCCCACGCGTTTCGCCGACGACAAGGGCAACCTACTCTGGCCGATCGGCCACAACACCGCGTGGAGCACCAACACCCCCGACGCGTTGGTGGCGCAGCTGCGAACCATGGCCGAGAACGGCCTCGATTGGTCGCGGATCTGGATGTGCCATTGGGACGGCAAAAACCTCGACTGGCCCGCCGATCCGGCCGGACGCCCGATCTCCGAAACCGCCGCCACCAAGTGGGATGCGGTGGTCAACGCCGCCGAGGAACTGGGGATCCGCTTCCAAATGGTCCTCCAGCACCACGGTCAATACTCGACCAAGACCAACCCGAACTGGGACGACAACCCGTGGAATGTCCGAAACGGCGGGTTTCTCAAATCCCCGGTGGAGTTCTTCACCCACCCGGAGGCAAAGCGGCGCACCCGCAACAAATACCGCTACATCATCGCGCGGTGGGGATGCAGCCCCGCGGTCTTCGCATGGGAATTGTTCAACGAAGTGGAATGGACGGACGCGATTGTCGAGAAGAAATCCGACATCGTGGCAGCCTGGCACCGCGAAATGGCGTCGTTCCTGCGCCGGCACGACCCCTGGCGCCATCTGGTCACCACCAGTTCGGATCGCGGCATTCCCGGTCTTTACGACGTCATGGACTTTGTTCAGCCGCATGCGTATCCCCCGGACGGCGTCGGGGCGGTAAACAGCCTGCGTCCGCTCGACAAGCCGGCGTTCCACGGCGAGATCGGCCCCGGCACCTTTCCGCTGGACAAGGAGGATGGACGCTTCTTGGTTCCGGTTCTGTGGGCGGGAATCGCCACACAGGAATCGGCCGCACCGCAATATTGGACTTGGGACACTATCGATCGGAACCGCCTCTACCCGTTTCTGCAATCGGCATCGGGTTTTGTGCGTGCATCCGGATTGGCGTCTTGGGAAGGCCTGCGTTCCACTCCGTTGCGTGTCGAATCGGATTCGACGGGGAAAGTGGACAGCGGACCAGGGCTCGGGTGGGGAGAGTCGAAACGCACCCGGTTTCCAATCCTCGCTGACGGCACGATCGACGGCATCGGGGAGATGCCGGGCTACCTGCAGGGCAACGGGCATCGGGAAATGTTCCCGGAGGCGGAGTTTCCGATCACGGTCGAACGTCCCTGCGTTTTCCGTATCCAAGTGAAGCAGGCCTCGAAAGCGGGGGCGGAATTGGCGGTCTCCGTGGACGGCGCGGTGGTGCAGCGGCGATCCTGGTCGGTGTCGGGAACCGACCGGAGTCTGGATGAGACGGTGGACGTCGCGCTGGAGCCGGGTCGGCATGTGGTGCGTTTGCGCAACACGGGTCCGGATTGGCTGGTAATCGGGCGTATTCAGGTGGACCCATTCGGGTCGGCGCTGCGTGCGCTCGGGCGAACCAACGGAACGCAGGGTTTGGTTTGGGTGACACGGACCGTTTTGGGTGAACGTCCGGTGAACGGGACCCTGGTGGTGCCGGATGTACGTCCCGGGCGTTACCGGGTGTGTTTCTGGGACATCGACAAGGGTGTTCCCGGTCCGGTGGTCGACTGGTTGGTGCGTTCCGGTGTTCCGGCGCGTGTCCCGCTTCCTCCCGTGGCGACACAGATGGCGCTCTGGTTCCGTCCGGTCTGAGGCACGCAGGGTTCGGGGTTGTTGATTGCCGACTAGCGCGCTCTGATTCGCAGGACGAGCCGACCGGGCGTTGATTCGCTGCGCGCTTCATCCCCGGAAAAGGGTCTCGTCGGGGGGCTGTCGAACGATGGTTCCGATGAACGAATCCCCCCGCACCGCACGGCGCCCGCGATTTCCCCTTTGGGCGCAAGTGCTGGTCGGGGTGGTCGCCGGATGCGTGGTCGGCACCTTGCTCGGCAAGGAAAGCCCGCTGGGACGCTCCGAGGCCCAGGACCAATGGCTCAA
>CAZYBA010000250.1:0-2817 GCA_964646105.1 uncultured Armatimonadia bacterium | reverse complement strand
GCCTGTCCTCAAGACCTTGGGCGACCTCGGCATGCTGGTGATCAAGGCCCTGCGAGCCCTCGCCGTGCCGTTGGTCTTCTTCGCGATCATCGACGCGTTCGCGAAGACCAAGATCCAGGGACGATCGTTCGCGCGCATGGCTGGAATCTGTGCGGTCAATGTGGCGGTTGCGATGGGCATCGGTCTGACCATCATGAACACCGCAAGGCCGGGCGATTCGTGGAAAGGCCAGCTCGAAATCCTGCGGGCGGAGGTGGGGGACAAGGGCCCGGACGCCAAAAAGGCCGACGACCCGGAAGCCCCCGGAGCCACTCTCGAACTCCTGCCCAACGTCTCGTACTACGTGCCTTCTTCGCTTGCCAAGCCTTTTGTCTACAACAACCTGATCTCGGTGGTCTTGATCGCGGTGATGGCCGGGGCGGCGTTACGCGCCGTGCGGGACCGGGAGGCCGCCGACACCGGCCCGCTCGAAACCCTGGTCGACAGTGTCACCCATGTCTTGCAGCAGATGCTTTCCTGGGTGGTCCACGCAGTGCCCTGGGCGGTGTTCGGTGTGGTGGCGAAAGTGGTCGGTGGCTCGGGGATCGGCGTTTTCAAACTGCTCTGGGCATTCCTGGCCACCGCCATGGCCGGCCTGCTCCTGCACAGCCTGATCTGGTACCCGCTGATCATCTGGTGGCGGACGGGACGGTCCCCGCGGCAATTCTTCGCGACGGGTGCGGACGCGGTCATCACGGGCTTGTCCACCAACTCGAGTTTGGCGACGGTTCCGATCACGCTGCGCTGTTTGGAAAAGATGGGGGTTTCGCCGGGGTCGGCACGGCTTGCGGCATGCGTGGGCACCAACCTCAATAACGACGGCATCACGTTGTATGAAGCGATGGCGGCCTTGTTCCTGACCCAGGCTCTGGGCATGCCGCTGGGGTTTGCGGCGCAGATCACGGTTATCTTGGCGTCGATCATGGCCGGCGCGGGTATCGCAGGCATCCCGGAAGCGGGCCTGATCGTCCTGCCATTGGTTCTCGGTGCCGCGGGGTTGTCGCCGGAGATGGTGGCGGTGGCGTTGCCCCTCCTCCTGCCGGTCGATTGGATCATCGCCCGCGCCCGTTCGGGTGTTAACGTTTTGAGCGACATGACCGTCGCGTGTTTGCTGGACGGACGTCCGGGGCGGTCCCAGCCCGATAGATGAATCGTTAAAACCCCAACCACGGATGGGCCCGGCGCCGACCACGACACGGCTCCGTGGGCGAATTTTCCGGCTCACACACCCCGGGGGATGAATCTCCCGGCTGACGGCCTCCGGCCATGTTGGTGGTGCCGGCAGGGTGCGTCGGGCCACCGGCGGGCAGGCTTGGGGAAGACGCGATCGAGCACCGTCTCGTCCTGCTGCCCGGCTCCTCCCCGGACACTGAAGTGCCCGTCCCATGGCCTCGTTCCTCGGCCGTCCGTCTTCGGCGGGACCTTGGCGCGAAAACGGGCGCGCTTTGCCGGGACATGTTGGTGGAAAACGCCACCCACGCCTGACGCAACACCGGCAATTCTTCCGCAAAACGCGCGGAGCCTCCCGCCTTCTCGGCCGAAGGCCTTGAGAGGGCGAGTTTACTCTCCCGGGCCAGCGGGAATCGAGGAAGGCCAATGCCCCAGGGTGTGCCGGGTCGCGGTCGCCATATGGAAAATGAGCCAAGCTGATCGCCACACCCCGGCCGAAAGCCTGCAGCCGGGGGATTCATCCCCCGGATCACGAGAAGCGCAAGTCTCAGCCCCGGCCCCGCAACATGTCCACGGCCGAACGCCAGCGCTCCAACGCGTTGCCACGGGACACCGCATCCATCGCCGGCGTAAACACCGTCGCTCCCGCACCCGCGCCGTCCCCGAGCCGACCAATCCCCTGCGCCCCGGACGCCCCCCGCGCCGCACCCAACGCTGTCGTCTCGTGATGCGCCGGACGTTCCACCGGGACAGCGCACACATCCGCCAGAAACTGCATCAGGAAATCGTTCTGACTCGCCCCACCGTCCACCCGCAACGTCGCGATCGGGGCCGGCAACGACCCCTGCATCGCCGACAAAACGTCCCAATTCTGGAACACAACCCCCTCGAGCGCCGCACGGACAATGTGGGCCTTGCCACTCCCCCGCGTCAACCCGCACAACACCCCCCGCGCGTCCGCGTCCCACCAAGGCGCTCCCAAGCCCGTGAACGCCGGGACAAACACCACTCCGCCCGTGTCCGGAACCGAACGCGCCAACGCGTCCGTCTCCTCCGCAGTCCGGATCAACCCCAGCTCGTCACGCAGCCACTGGATCGCCGCACCCGCGATGAAGACACTGCCCTCGAGCGCATACTCCACCGTCGAACGGATCTGCCACGCCGCGGTCGTGAGCAATCCGGCCGGCGGCTCCGGAACCGTTCCCCCCGCATGCGCCAGCAGGAAACACCCCGTCCCGAACGTCGACTTCGCCGCACCCGCAGTGGTGCAGCCCTGCCCGAACAACGCCGCCTGCTGGTCGCCGAGCATCGAGCCCACCGACACACGGCGTCCTCCCAACTCCACGCTCCCGAACGCCGTGCCGTGCGGGTGAACGTCCGGCAGCAAGCCCATCGGAACCCGGAACAGTTCGCAGAGCTCCGGATCCCAGTCGTGCGTATGGAGGTTCCACAGCAACGTCCGGCTGGCGTTCGACGCATCGGTCGCATGCACCGCGCCCCCGGTCAGTTTCCACAACAGCCACGTGTCGATGGTCCCCGCCGCGAGTTCCCCACGCCCCGCCCGCGCCCGCAGGCCCGGATGATGGTCGAGCATCCACGCGATCTTGG
>CAZYBA010000249.1:0-5398 GCA_964646105.1 uncultured Armatimonadia bacterium | reverse complement strand
CATCTTGCCGTCCGGGCTTGTCGGATCGGGGTCCTGATCGACCAGTCGGGAAACAAGACGTAGCGCATTCCGGTAGTCTTCGTCGTTTCGAATCGGGTGGATTTCCATCAAAGTCCAAATGTTTCGTTCTTGAATGGACCCGGGATCGACCGGTCCTTGGGAGTCAAATGTCGCCGCCTCGCCAATCTTTGTGCAGTGGTGGTGTACGGCGGGCGGTCAGTGGTGCCCGGTGTGGCGTTCGCCGGCCGGGACCGCGATGCGAAGCCGGTTGGCACGGGGCGGTAGCGGGCAAGTCGCAAAGTCGGTGAACGCGCAGGGGGGATTGACCGCCCGGTTGAAGTCGAGAACCACCCTGCCGTCGGCGGGAAGCGACGTTTCGAGAAAACGACCCGCCGGGTAGGTGCCCTTGCCGGCGGTCTTGTCGGTGAACACAACAAACAACCCGTTCGGCGTTTCCTGAGGTTCGAGCCGGCAGCGGACGTTGCCAATCGTGAACGTGACATAGCCGGGGCAGGGAACGTTTGAAACATCGCCGAGGACATTGGTGATCGCCAGGGTACGTCCCTTGGGATACGGGTGGAACTCGGCGTCGATGCGCCAAGCCGGGTCGGCGGGATACCAGATGCGTCCGCCGAATCCGGTGCGGGCAGGGCTCTTGGGATCGCGAATCCGCACCCCGATCCGCTTCCCCCGTTTCAACACCTGCGCCTGAGCGTCCCCGATTTCAACCATGTCTGCGGGAGGCTCGGTGTCGGGGCGGACGGGCCGCGCTGCACCGCCGGCGGGAATCCAGTCGACTTTGCCCCGGTGCATCCGGAACGATCCGAACGTTCGGTATGGCTCCGGAAGGGGATTGTTTCCCTCGGCGAGCCAGACCAACGCTGCGACGGCCAGCCAGCCATCGGGTGCACGCAGTTCGTCCTCCTGCAGACGTCGCCACTGGGTCTCTTGTCGAACGAAATCGTTTTGGGGTCGGGGCATGGGGATTATCTCCGAGGGGAGTGTTGTTGTCAGCCGGCGCGGGCGACCATGGCGGCGATCCACGTCGGGGCGTACGGGGACGTGCACCCTTTGGACGTCGGATAGTCGCGGTAGGCTCCGTGGCGTTCCCCGATCGCGATCGCCTGGGCACGCAGGTCGGCGAAACGGATCCCTATCTCCGCCAGGCAGTAGTTCATGGTCCACTTCGCCGGATCGGGCGCGTCGGCGATTTCCCCATCGATTTTGGCCAGCAGTGCGGCGGGGTCGAGTGTTTCGGGGTGCTTGGCGAGTTGTTCGACCGTCAGGCTCCACGCGGCGCGGCGCAGCCATGGGTACCGGGAGTCGATCCAATCGGTTCGGAATTGGTCCTTGGACGTGTGCAATTTGGTTACATGGGTGTTGACCCAGTCGGCAAGCCAGTTGTAGTCGGCACGGGAGACCATTGATCGCACGTCCCCGGTCGTCAACTCGGCGGGTTTCACGATCAACACCGCCACCAGCATGGCGTCCAGGATGCCTGTTTCCCATAGCCCCCGCCCCAATGGCGTGTTCTTCTTCAGCGGCTTGGCGATGGTGCGGATATCTCCCATCTTGGTCCCGAAACCGGGCCCTGCCCAGCCGTTCTTGGCATGGTGCTTGCGCATGGTTTCGGTGCCGAGCCGTTCGCATTCGGCGACGATGGTGTCGACGTTCATGGGCGGATTGTACCAACGGGCGGGTTGGCGCACCTACGCAGGTTGGATGAGAAACGGGGGTCTGGTCGCCCCACCGGTTTCGGGATGAAAGTGGGTCAGGCGGGTCGAGCCGGACGACGTCTTGCCAAAACTCGGAGGGAATTGTTTCGGCTGGATCGGGTTACCATTGGGGCGATGGACCGTATCCCCCGCCTGATCGTAGTCACCGGTCGTCCGGGTTCCGGAAAGACGACTTTGGCACGTTGTCTCGCCGAGACAATCGGGTGGGGTGCGCTGCATCGCGACCAAGTCAAGCAGGAGTTGGCGTTGGACGCCGAGGGTACGGGAAGCGGCCCCGTTGACAATTCCCGCGCGACCGATTTGTTTTTCGATCTTCTCGAGCGGCGACTCGCGGGAGGACTGCCGTGTATTGCCGACGCGGCGTTTCAGCATCGGCTCTGGGAATCGCGCCTCGCACCGCTCGCATCGCGCGCGCGGATTTTGGTTGTCGTGTGTTGTGTTTCACGTGAAACGAATCGGGAACGTCGTCGTTTGCGGGCGCAATCCGACTCGGAACGGCTCGCGCTCCACCCCGACCCCACGCTGGAGCAGTTTCTGGCAACCGGAGTCTGGTCGGATGATCTGCCCTATGAACCGCCGCGGCTCGAAGTGCCGACCCTGACACTCGACACGACTCCGCCGGCCGCGTCAATCGTGCCGGAAATCGTAGACTGGCTCACACGGGTCGACACCGACGCGGTGTGATTCCCGATCCGGTACACCGCGGGGTCGGAACCAAATCTTGACGTCGCCCGGGTCGGTGACCGACATGGGGGACAGTCCCCGATACCCGATTGGCCCGATGCGATCGGCAGTCCTGTCAGCCCTCGAGAACGGTTTGGTCGCGCGGGTGGGTTTCCCAAGAAAAACGGTCCGGAGCAGGTGGCTCCAGACCGTGATCGGGCTTGGTGGACGACTTGGATCAGAGATCGGCGGGAGTCGAGAGCACACCCTTGATCGCAGTGGCCGCCGCAACCGCCGGACTCACCAGATGGGTGCGTCCGCCCTTGCCCTGACGTCCCTCGAAATTGCGGTTGCTGGTGGACGCGCAGCGCTCCCCCGGCTGGAGGATGTCGGGGTTCATGCCGAGGCACATCGAACAACCCGGCTCCCGCCACTCGAATCCCGCGTCGGTGAAAATGGTGTGCAGGCCTTCGGCCTCGGCCTGACGTTTCACAATTCCGGATCCGGGAACACACAACGCCCGCTTGACGGTGACCTTGTGTCCCTTGAGCACCGTGGCGGCAGCCCGCAGGTCCTCGATCCGGCCGTTGGTGCACGACCCAATCCAGACCGTGTCCACCGGCAAGCCTGCCAAGGGGGTTCCGGGTTCGAGGCCCATGTACGCCAGAGCCTGCTCGCAGGCGCGGCGGTCGGCGGGGTCGGTGAAATCGGACGGCGACGGGACGGTCGAGGAGATCGGGGCCACTTGACCGGGGCTGGTTCCCCAGGTGACATGCGGCGTGATCGACGCGGCGTCCAGAACCACGACGGTGTCGTAGGTGGCTCCGGAATCGGTGGCGAGGTTGCGCCATGTCGCGACCGCCTTGTCCCAGTCGGCTCCCGCAGGGGCGAACGGCCGGCCTTCGAGATACGCGAATGTCTTCTCGTCGGGGGCGATCATGCCGGCGCGCGCCCCGGCCTCGATGCTCATGTTGCAGACCGTCATGCGGCCTTCCATCGAGAGATTCCGGATCGCGTCCCCGGTGTACTCGACCACATAACCGGTTGCCCCGTCGGTGCCGATCTTCCCGATGATCGCCAGGATGATGTCCTTCGGGGTAGCGTCCGGATGCAGGGTGCCCTCGACCCGAATCTCCATGGTTTTCGGGACCGCTTGCTGCAGGCACTGTGTGGCGAGGACATGTTCGACCTCGCTGGTGCCGATGCCGAACGCCAACGCGCCGAACGCACCGTGGGTGGACGTATGGCTGTCGCCGCAGACAATGGTCATGCCGGGCTGGGTATATCCTTGCTCCGGTCCGATGACATGGACAATCCCCTGCTTGTCGGAATGCAGGTCGTAGAGGGTGATCCCGAACTCCTTGCAATTGCGCGCCAACGTGTCCATCTGCAACCGCGCGATTTCGTCGGCGATCGGGAGGTCGCGCCGGGTGGTGGGGACATTGTGGTCCATGGTGGCGACAGTTCGCTCGGGACGGCGCACCGGTCGGCCGGTCATGCGCAGGCCCTCGAATGCCTGCGGGCTGGTCACTTCGTGCACCAGATGCAGGTCGATGTAGAGGAGCGCGGGCTTGCCTTCCTCGGCACGCACCAGATGGGAGTCCCAAATTTTCTCGAAAAGTGTCCGCGGTTTCATCGTTTTCATGGTACCGGGCGATGGGAGGACGGACAACGGGGATTGCCGGGAGCGCGGCCGCAGAGTGGTTGGAAGACGATGGGCGATTCGTAAAAAGGAGCGAGGCACCGTGTCGGTTTCACCGGACATGACGCCGGGTTCATCGTCGAAAACGAAAACGCACCCCGCCGGCGATGGCGGGGTGCGTTCCGGCAAACGGAGGTCGATTATTCTGCGTCGAACGAGAACCCGCTGAACTCCCGCACCGACCCGTCCTTGAACGTGATCCTGCCTGTTCCGGTGGCGTCCCAGACAACGTCCGCCGGGAGCAGTTCACTGTTGCCGGTAACCGCTCCGGTGCCGCTGTTGTCCGCTTGGTAATTCAATGTGAACCGGTGCCATTGGTTGCCGTCGAACACCACCCGCGACGTACCGTCGGGTCGATGCAGGACGCTGTAGGCGCGTGCCTCTTCGCCGGATTTGCGGGTGGTCATGGTGAACGACGAGTCTCCGCCGGCAATCCATTTTCCCTCGAGTGTGTAGTCGCCGTTTTCCGGGGACTTGCCGGTCCCGCTCACCAAGGTCTCGCCGTCCCGGAAAATCATGGTTGTGTTCCGGGTATAGCCTGCGAGCGGCCCGCCCGTGATCTCAACCGTCGACTGGACCTTGGTCCCGTTGTTCTCCGGGTCAATGGTCACCGAATCCTGAATCCGCCCGGCAGGCTGGGTGCACGCTTCGTCGACAAACAAATCGCGTCCATCCCCGTTTTCCTTGGTCCAGACTCCCAGGAAAACGTCGAATGTCGCCCCATTCGAACGCGTGGTTCCACCACCTTGACCCGTGTCGGATGTCGTTCCGTGGGCACTGAAGCCTCCCTGCAACGAACGCGCGACCTGGGAACGGACGGTTCCGCTGTCGAGGGAAAGCGACGACGACGATCCGCCACAACCGGCCGCGAGCATGCTGGTGAACGTGGTGACGAACGTGATGGCGCGTAGCGCCGGGCTGATCTTTTTTGCAAACATGATGCGATAGAGTCCCATGCCGGACGGCTCCTTCAAATCCGTGGTTGGTTTTTGCCAAAAATGAGAATACCCGGATCAGTCTCCGGTTCGGGAGTCGCTCCGGGGGATTGTCGGGTCTAGGAATGGTTTGTGCGGCGGGGGATGGGCAGCGCTGCGGGAACAATAGATAGGCGATACGGGCAGTGCCGCTTCGCGCATGCTGTGTGGTTTCAGGCGATCAATTGCCGTGCTGCGCACCGTTCTTTGTGGCCGGGCAATGAATTACCCGTCTTGATGGCCTTTCGGCCGAACGTCCTGCGGACGTGTTGTTGCGCTGCGCGCGTTTTTTGTTTGCAGGGGATGAATCCCCAGGCCCGTGG
>CAZYBA010000248.1:2593-5401 GCA_964646105.1 uncultured Armatimonadia bacterium | reverse complement strand
TTTGCCAATCCGGTTTTGCTGGAGGACCGGTCAGCATCCGTTGCGCCTGCACAGGGCGACAATGCGGTCGTGGTGGCGGTGAATGGGCGTCGATTCCGGTCCGTGCGGATCACGGCGAAACGTTTGTGGCAGCGCACAAACGATTACGTGTTTGCGTTGGGGGAGTTGCAGGTGTTCGCGCGCGGGCGCAATGTCGCCCGGGGAGCATCGGTGATCAGTTCGGGGTCGATTGAGCAAGGGCGATGGTCTCGGCAGGCGTTGGTGGATGGGTTCGACAGCCGTGGTCCGATGGGAGCGTCTGGATACGCGGCGATACCGATTGTTGCGCGGCCGATTCAGGTCTTGGCTCGCGGGGAGGTTACCCAGCCGGGAGAGACAGTCTCGGCGGGTGGACTTTCTTGTGTGCAAGGATTCTCGGGCGACTTCGGACTCGCGATGGATGCGCCGGAGGGGGACCGTCGTGCGGCGTTGGCGCGGTGGCTGGTCGATCGGCGGAACGTGCTGACGTGGCGTTCCGTGGTGAATCGCATTTGGGCCGGGCATTTCGGGATCGGGTTGGTGGATACTCCCAACGATTTCGGAGCCCAGGGAGGACGTCCCAGCCATCCCGAGTTGCTCGACTGGCTGGCGGCGTGGTTTCGGGACTCCGGCCAGTCGTTGAAATCATTGCACCGATTGATCGTACTGACCGACACCTACCGGCAATCGTCGCAGCCTTCGGCGCCGGCGTTGCGCGTGGATTCGTCGAATCGTCTTCTCTCGTACTTCCCGCGTCGGCGTCTGGATGCAGAACAGATCCGCGATGCCGTGTTGGCGTCATCGGGAACTTTGCGCAATGTCGGGGGTGGTCCGGGATTCGACCTGTTTCGTTACAAGGACGACCATTCACCGATTTACGATCACGATGCGCCGGGGGTGTCGACCAGCCCGACGACATTCCGGCGTTCGGTCTACCGGTTTGTGGTGCGCAGTGTGCCGAATCCGTTCCTGGATGCGTTCGATGCGCCGGACCCCAACCAGAGTGTGCCGGTCCGGAACACCACCTTGACGGCATTGCAGGCGTTGACATTGATGAACGATGCGTTTGTTCTGGACCAGTCGACCCGGTTTGCGGCGGGAGTCGAGTCGCGTTCCGGCGATGTCGGCAAGCAAACCGCGTCCGTATTCCGCCGTGCCTTGGGGCGGTGGCCGGACCGACAGGAGTCGAGGGAAGCGATCGCCTATGTGAAGCAGCGGGGCTTGGCGTCGTTGTGTCGTCTGATATTCAACACCAGCGAGTTCCAGTTCATCGATTGAGTCGGTTGAGAATTCGTCCTGTCGACTGGGGCGGTGTGGGCGTGCGGCGTCCCGGGCGATTGCGCGGGGTGCACCTCGGTCGGTTGGAAGCAAGCTGTCCGGCATGGGCGTTTGCGTCGCGAATTTCCACATGCCCGTCCCTTGACTTCGCCGTGCTCGCTCGGTACAATCGCGCTCTGTCCCCGAGGAACACCCCATGTTGACGATGGAACCGAGCTCATGCCTGCCCCGCAGTCCCCGCCCGCGGGTGCGCGTCGGCGCTCGCGGTTCCTGGTATTCCTCTCGGTTCTCGGCCCGGGCCTGATTGCGGCTGCCGCGGGCAACGAGGCCGGCGGAGTCCTGACCTATTCCCAGATTGGTGCGTCGCACGGCTACGGCATGCTGTGGCTCCTTTTGGCGTCGACTGCCAGCTTGATTGTGGCGCAGGAGATGGGCACGCGGATGGGCTTGGTGACGGGCAAGGGGCTTGCCGACCTGATTCGCGAGGAGTTCGGTGTCCGTGTCGCCGTGTTCGCGATGGCGGTCTTGTGTATCGCCAACCTTTTCACGACATTTACCGAGTTCGCTGGCATTACGGCGGCCGTTGAGATGTTGATTCCCGTGCCGGGCGTCCGTTATGTCGCAGTGCCGTTGTTGGCGGTAGGCCTGTGGTTGCTCGTGGTGCGTGGGTCCTACCGCAAAGTGGAGCGTCTGTTCCTGGCGTTGTGCGCGGTGTACCTGGTGTATGTGGTTGCTGCTTGGCGCAGTGTTCCGGATTGGGCTGTGGTGTGGCGCGGGGCAATGTCTCCCGGTGCGGTTTGGGAGGAACGCGATTACGTTCCGCATGCGATCGCCTTGATCGGGACCACGATCGCCCCTTGGATGCAGTTTTACGTTCAGAGCAGCGTTCGGGACAAGGGGTTGCGTCCCGAGCATTTCGTCTACGAACGACTGGATGTGCTGATTGGTTCGTTGCTGTCCAATTTGGTTTCGTTCTGCATAGTGGTGGCCTGCGCGGCGACTTTGTTCGTGGCGGGGGGCGGTGGCAGGATCGACACGGTCCGCGAGGCTGCCGATGCGTTGCGCCCTGCGGTGCAGGGAGGGGCGTACCTTCTGTTTGCGATCGGATTGTTCAATGCGAGTGCGGTTGGGGCGGTGGTGGTGCCCTTGTCGACCGCCTATGCGGTGACCGAGGCGATCGGCTCGGAGAGCGGGCTGGGGCGCAAGGCCCGCGAGGCTCCACTGTTTTTGGGAACGTTCCCGGGGGTCCTGGTGGGCGCGTTGGCGGTGGTGTTGTTGACACCGGAGAGCGAGTTGTTGCGATTGGTGGCTTGGTCCCAGATTCTCAACGGGGTGCTCCTGCCGGTGATCCTGGTCCTGATGCTGCGCCTTGTGAACCGACGTCGCCTGATGGGCCGTTTCACGAACACCCCGTTGTTCAACGCGATCGCATGGGCTACCGTGGCCCTCGTTGCTGTCCTTTCGCTCTGGTCGGTGGTGGGGTTGTTGCGGTAGGAAGAGTGTGCGCGGTCC
>CAZYBA010000248.1:0-2540 GCA_964646105.1 uncultured Armatimonadia bacterium | reverse complement strand
AGGTCGCGGGGCAGCAGGGAACCGCGACCGTTGTGGATTCCTGTTGCGGGCGGTGACTGTCCGGCGGATTTGTGGTTGCCCGCCGCGGCCTCGGGCTTGGTGGTTGTGGTGCACGGCAGCGGTTCCGGCAAGGGCAGCCCGAGAAATCGCCAGCTGGCAGACTCTTTGTTCGAAGCCGGCTGGGCGGTGTTGCTTTTCGATTTATTGACGCCGGAGGAAGCGCGCTTGGATGCGCGGTCTTCCCAATATCGATTCAACATTCCGTTTTTGCAACGCCGTCTGGGTGCTGTGCTCGAGTGGATCCAGTCGCAGGCATTCTTGTCACCATTGCCGTTGTTTTTGATCGGCGGGAGCACGGGGGCGGCGGTTGCGTTGGCGGCAACTGCGCACAACCCGGGCCTGGTCCGGGGAGTGATTTCCCGCGGCGGGCGTCCGGACCTGGTGTTCGATTGTCTGGGAGATGTCTTGGTGCCCGTTCTGCTGTTGCAGGGGAGCGAGGACACGTTTGTACGTGAATCGGCCCCGCAGGTTCGCGAGGCGTTGTCGGGGCCGGTTTCGGTGGTCGATATCGCCGGAGCTTCCCACCTGTTCGAGGAGCCGGGAACGATGCGGCGGGCGATCGAGACCTGTGTTCAATTTTTGGCAGAACAACGGGATCGGTCTATGGTAAACGGCGGGGGATGGCGGTTTGCCGATCGCGACGACGCAGGGCGTTGGCTCGCGGGAAAACTCCTGGCCTATCGCGACCGTTCGGATGTCTTGGTTGCGGGATTGCCGCGGGGGGGTGTGCCGGTTGCCGCACGAGTCGCCCGTGCCCTGCGCGCTCCGCTTGATATCTGGGTAGTACGCAAGATCGGTGCTCCGGGCAACGAGGAACTGGCGATCGGTGCGGTTGCCTCCGGTGGTGTGGTGGTTCGCAACGACGATGTGATTCGATTGCTCGGAATTTCGGAGGCGGAGTTTTCGGCGCGCGCTGCTCAGCAGCAAGCCGAGGTGGCGCGCCGTGACCGTTTGTGGCGCGGCGATGCGGCCGGGCCGGATGTGAACGGCCGGACGGTGATTGTGGTCGACGACGGAATGGCGACCGGGGCGACCGCCTTGTCGGCCGCGGCGGCATTGCGGCAGTCCGGGGCGTCCACGGTGGTGGTCGATTTCGACGCGGTCGGCAAGTGGTTTGTCGATTTCCGTCCGGTCGAGGACGAATGTGTGTCGTTGCTGTTGCATCCGGAAGGAAAAGCGCGACCGCGGTCGGGAATGGGAGATTGGAAGGAGGTTCTCGATGAACCCCAAGGTATTGGAGTGTTGTTTGGCCACGCCGCTGGTGGACACCCACGAGCACCTGGTTGAGGAATCGACTCGCACGCAACGAAAGCGATCCCGATTCTTTCCCTCCCATGATTGGTCGGACCTGATCTTTCACTACACCGCCGACGACCTGATGGTTTCCGGCTGGGGGCAAGAGGACCGTGATCGGTTCTTTTGTCCGGAGACCACGCTTCCCGACAAGATTGCGCTCCTGATGCCGGTTTGGGAGCATGTTCGTCACACGGGTTATGGACGTTGTGTTCGGGAATCGGTGCGTGCGCTCTATGGCGAGGACGATTTGACCGCCCGGTCGATTCCCCGAATTGCGGAGAAATTCCCAGAGACGGTGGTGCCGGGGTTTTATCAGAAGGTCCTGGTTGGTGACGCGGGTCTTGTGCATGCGCAGGTGAACAGTCTCGAGAACGTCTTTTGCCGGACGTCGCAACCCAATCTGCTTCCGCAGGACATCAGTTTTCTGGCATTGTCCCAGCCGGATTTTGAAACCATCCGAACCGAAACGGGCGATGCGCCGCAGACGTTGGAGGGTTGGTGCGCGTGGATTGACCACTGTTTCGACACATGGGGGGAGAGTGCGATCGCGTCCAAGAACCAGATCGCCTACCTTCGGCGCCTGAATTTCGGGCCCGTGGATCCCCGCGAGGCGGAGCGTGTTTTCACGACGCTTGCGAGTGGAAACCTCGTTTCGGATGGCGATCGGGAATTGCTTCAGAACTATTTGTTTCGGCATTGTGTGACGGCCTCGACGCGCAACGGATTGCCGGTGAAACTGCACACGGGCTATTACGCCGGTTACGGCCGAATGCCGCTTGACCGGGTGGGAACAAACGCATCGGATTTGGTGCCGTTGTTGCAGGATTTTCCGGATACCCATTTTGTGTTGATGCACATCGGATGGCCGTTTCATCGCGCCAACCGGTGCGCAGGTGGTGGAACTCGGCCCTTGCAATGCCACCATACACAAGATCGATGAGCACGTGGTCGCAGCAGACCTCGACACACTCTCTTCGCTCTACGAACAAATCCTCGTCCGTCTTCTGGCCTGATCATGTCATTCGAAACGCTTGAAACACTTCCTGACCTTGAAATCTACGTCAAACTTGACAGGCTCGAACCCATCGAACAGTGGCTTTCTTCGCACTTTGATGGCCTGACGGCGGTGCGCAGCAAGGGTCGCACCCGCAATATTGGTGGTGTTCGCAGTAATGACATCGTTA
>CAZYBA010000247.1:0-5405 GCA_964646105.1 uncultured Armatimonadia bacterium | reverse complement strand
TCCTCAGCATAACATGGATCACCCCTGGTGACAAGTCCGGACGCAAAACCAGGAACATGGTCCGCACGGGCTGCCGCTCAAGTCGGGACTGCGCGGCCGCTTCGCCTAGTTGGAAACTATGCCGGACCACCCGAGTCACTGGACCGCACCGTGCGCCCGACAGACGCCTGTTCGCCGATCTCGACATCGTCGCCCCCATCGCTGCAGGTCCAAGCGTCGAATCCAACCTCCCCGCCTCGAACGATTTGCGCCATAATGTCGTTGACACACACAATTCCGATCGGAAACTAATAATTTGGGTACCGTCCCCGCCGCGTCGGGATCCCCGGCAGGGGAACAACGCATGGTTTCGAATCCAGGGCGAATCTCGTCAACGCCTTGGCACGATATTTGCTACTCACCAAAATACTCCGCGGTAACGGTGACGATTCCCGCGGGCAACGTCGATTCAAACCTGTAGATCCACACGAACCAGCGAGACAACCCAGCCCATGTTTCCTTCTCGAACCCTGCGCCGCTCCAATCCCAAAGGCTCCAGCAACCTCATCCGCACCACCGAAAGCAAACCCGTCGACGTTGTCGTCCTCGGTGCCGGCTTCGCCGGGGCGGCAGTAGCCCTCGAGCTGGCCGCGTCCGGCCTGAACGTCGCCTTGGTCGACCGGGATGCACGCCCGCTCAACCGCGCCCATCGACGCCATGTCGGGAAGATCGAACTCGGGTTCAATACGCCATCGACCCATGCGTCGGATGAAATCGACCACACCGTGGACGCCGCATTGGTTTTCGGGGACGCCATGCGCAACTGGCTCGGCCACTCGCCCGTGACATCCCTGCCGTTCCAATATTGGATTCCGGCAGCCGACCAGGCACGCGCCGAAGAGTTCGCCCATCGCTGCCAACAAGTCGCCGACACCTGCGTCGCCCGTTTCGACACCGCCGTATCCCACGAATATCTGGGAATCCGCCCCGACCGCCTCTGGCAGGAAACCACCACCCGCGACTCCGGTTCGCAGAACGCGATGCGGGTTTTCGAGACCGAGGAACGGGCGGTGGACACCGATGTTCGCGCCCTGCAACTCGCCGACCGGATCAACGACGACCCGGCGATCCGCTTCGAAGGGAACGTCGAAATCCGTGACATCGAGGCCACCCCCTCCGGCTATCGGGTCCAAGGCGAACGATTCGGAAATCGTTGGAGCATCGACTGCGCGACCCTGGTCAACGCCACCCAGCACAACCGGGCGCAGCTCAACCGCACGCTCGGAGTGGATGCCACCGAGGAGTGGAAACAGCAACTCCAGGTCCGCCTGATCATCCGCCTTCACGAAGGCTGGAACCACCTGCAATCGGTCACCATGCCGATCGCCCCTTACGGCGACCTGGTGATACGACGCGACGGCACGGCGTACTTGTCCTGGCATCCGGTCACGGGACGATTCTCCGACCATGAAATCGATGCACTGACCCGGGCGAAGTCGGACAGCGACCTGTGCAAGCAGGTCGCCGAGCAGGTGCTGGCGGACTATGCCCTGCACCTGCCGGGTATCGAGAGCAGCGCCGTCCTGCAGATCGACTGCACCCATCGCCTTGTCCCCGGAGACTCCGGTGCGCGCATATCCCGCTCCGGATTCCAGGAACACGGCGCCTACTACGCGGTCGAACCCGGAACCCTCACCACCGGCCCGTATTACGGAATCCAGCTGGCACGACAGATAGCCCGGAAGTGGAACGCCGGCGCGGCGCAACGACGATCCGCCTGACGGCTCGACCACCAAGACAGAGGGGGGAATTTTCCTGCCCCCTGCCTTCCCGAGAAAAGGGGCATCGCAAGACGCGGTGCCCCTTTTGCCATCCCCGATCCGACTGCCCAACCTACCCGCGGCATATAGTCAGGACCGACGCACCGCCCACCCCACACCGTTGGCGAGCAGACGTTGCCACGACGGATGCTCCATGACCTCCGGGAAATGGCCGAGCGAAAGGTAAACGACCCGACCCTCCCCCGGCTCGCGCACCCAGCAGACCGGAATCGGACCCGGTTGCGCAGGATCCTGAGCGGACGATGTTTCGAGAAGCAACTCCACGTTCGACGGATCGAAATCGCGGAACAGGTACAACTCGTCGCGGACCGTAAACGGGTCGACTCCCGCCAAGACAGGATGTTCGGGGCGCACGAGATCCACAGATATCTCCAGCGGGGCGGGGTGGGTCCGGAACGCTCCCCCCAGCATGGCCACCCAATCGGGATTGTCCGTGAACGAGTCCGCAGCGCAGTGGATGCCCACCAACGCTCCCCCGCGTTCGACAAATCCGCGCAACGCACCCACGTCCTCGCCGTGGCCGCGGCCGGTTGTGTACAGAACCACCAGGGAAATGCCACGCAGCCCGGATTCGGTCAACGCCGAATAATCGCCCGACAGCGGACCATCCGGTCCCTCCGGATGCCGGATGCCGGCCACCTCCACCGCAAAGCCCGCCTGTTCGAGAACGGTCCCGATCGGAGCCACCACCGGCTCCAACAAGTGGTACGACGCCGCACATCCCCCGACCAGCAACGCACGCACGCATTCCTTCGATTCGCTCAACGCCCTGCCTCCTCCAACAACCTAGCCGACCGCCCCGGCAACGCGGGCAACCGCACGTTTCCCTCGACAATTCCCAAGTCCTCGCCGCTCCAGACATCCCGCAACCCAACCCGTTTCCCGATCGGCAATGTCCGCCCCGATGGTGCATCGCCATGGTTGAACACTACCCAACGCACCCGCTTGCCGTCGTCGATCCGCCCGACATTGCGGCTCGGATCGACAAATTGGGCCGCCACACCGCTCGCCGGCAACAACTGCCTCAACAGGCCTAACCGGTGTGCGGGAATCGCCGGCATGGCGTCCCCGCCCAGCACCATCCCGCCCGTCGCCAGCAACACGGTCGCATGGTACACAAACCACGGCTCCGGCAGGTTCCCGGTCAGCAGCAGGCAGTCCGGATCGTTCCACCACAATCGCCCGTTCTGCCAGTTGCGCATCAAGTTCTCCCGAGCGGTATCGCGGAAAAACTCCCAGCCCCGCGAAATGTCGTTCGAACTGCGCGACAGGTCGATGGTTCCCACCGACGGCCAGATCGGGTGGTTGCATCCCAGCAACAACGCATCGTCGCCCGCACCGCGACGAACCGCCGCCATCCCACGCCGGTAGGCTTCGACCCGGGTCGCCGCCCGGTCGTGGCGCACCCCACCGTGGATCGCCCCCCAGTAGTTGGCGTCGAGCTTGAAATAGGTGCACCCCCACTCGTGGCGCATGGTGCGGAAGACCATCTCCAAGTGACGTTGCGCCCCGGGATGGGTGCCGTCGAGGCTGTACCAGGGGCCCATGCGCCAGCCGCCAAACCCGACCCGATCCGACGACATCGGCCTGCCTTCCGCGTCTTTCACAAACCAGTCCGGATGCTCGCGGAACAACCGTGAACCGCCGTCGGCGATGAACGGCGCCACCCAGATCGCCGGAACAAAACCGCGTTCCCGAATATCGCGCAGCACCGCCTTCAGGTCCCCGCCGAACGCCTTGCCGGTGTCCAGCCAATCTCCCATGTGCGGTTGGTAACCGTCGTCGATCTGGATGGCCCGCAGTTCGGGAACATTCGCCGCAATCCAGTCGAGATTGGTACGGACATCGCCTGCGGTCACCGACGGGCCGTAATGGTACCAAGAGCACCAACCGGTAGGGACACGCTTGGGAAACCGGGGACGATGATGCCTGCGCAGGGTCCGGGCCAGTTCGTCCAACAACGCCGCGGCAGCGTCCCCTCGCGGAAACAGAAATTCCTCAAGTTCCCATTGTTCTCCCGGTCCGAGCACAAGGCCCTCGGTGTCCAGCGCGATCCGTATCCGCTGGCCGTCGAAGCCGATCCGTCCCACGAAACGATGGCACGAGCCGAAACCTATCAACTGGTGCGGCGCTCCCGCCGGTGAGATCAACAGAAACCCGGTCCCGGTACGCAAGCCGTCCGGCTCCGGAATCCGGTAGTGCGTCCGATCCGGATACGTCCCGACGTCCTCCGGGCGCCCCAGTGTTCCGGCAACCTGCGCGAGCATCTGGAACGACTCCCCCTCCACCGGAGTGTCGGACGCAAATCCGTGCGGACCATCGAACAACACCACCTCCTCGACCGGAACACCCACCAAAGAGGGATTGGTCAACCTGATTAACGTCCGATGGCCACGGCGACGCACGCGGAATTCGGGTTGCGGGCACCCCGGGGGCACGACAGCGCGTGGACGCATCCGTGTCAGAGCTTCGAACAAGGGAGACGACATGCGAGCATCGTTCGCCATTGCGACAGACTCCCCCTGCGCAGAGCGATCCGCGACACGGTTGCCACGGCTGCGTGCCTGCCGGGGTGACCCGGTCTAGGTCGGACATCCTTGCGCTTTCGCTCCCGGAAGGCGGATCGTTCCGGGAAATCGTTTGCCGCCGACCAGCCTTCCCGTACAATCGGCGCATGAAACGACTTGCGGTCCTCGCCATCACGCTGCTCGCCTCCGCCTGCTCCGCACAGGAGCCCCCCCGCCGGATACCCCTGTGGCCCGGCGGCGCACCGGGATTCGAGAGCCGCCGCGACGAGCCCGAGCAGGCCAAGGACTGGTGGGCGAAGAACATCCACAATCCCTCGGTCACCGCCTACCTTCCGCCGAAGTCCAAGGCCACCGGAGCCGCCGTGGTGATCTGTCCGGGCGGCGGCCACAGCCAGCTGGTTGTCGGGCCCGAAGGCGACGAACCGGCACGGCTGTTGCGGGACCACGGCGTCGCCGCGTTTGTCCTGCGCTACCGGCTCGGCCGTGAACCAGGGTCGCCCTACACGATCGAGAAGCACGCCCGCGAGGACGCCCTGCGCGCAATGCGCCTGGTTCGCACCAAGGCGTCGGAGTTCGGATTCGATCCCCAACGCATCGGACTGATGGGCTTCTCCGCCGGCGGCGAAGTGGTGTCGATGGTCACCTACCTTCCGAACGCAGGCAATGTCAACGCTGACGACCCGATCGACCGCATCTCCGCACGTCCCGACTGGATCGTCTCCATCTACCCCGGTCCGCTCGGAATCCCGGAAACCCTGCCCGACAACCTGCCGCCAGCGTTCTTCCTGACTGCAATCGACGACAACGGACCGGTCAAGACACTGACCCGACTGATGGAGATGCACAAAGGCAAGGGCGGGCAGGTCGAGGCTCATTTTCTAGGGGGCGGCGGCCATGGCTTCAACCTCGGGAATCGATCCAAGCGCATAGCGGTCAAGAACTGGCCCACCCGACTGGTCGAATGGCTCGGTGACACCGGCATACTGAACCCGATTCCGGAGCCGCCCCGCTCGGAACGGTAACCTCCCCGAGAGCCCCCCGACCCGTCGCGGGGACA
>CAZYBA010000246.1:3234-5407 GCA_964646105.1 uncultured Armatimonadia bacterium | reverse complement strand
CGCCGCCAGAGCATTGGCAAGTTGGAACGTTCCCCCGAACCGCAGGCTCGCCGGGATATCGCCGACCGGGGTCTTGGCACGAAAGACCAGGCGGTCCGCGCGCATCTCGATGGTTTCGGCCACCAAATCCGCCGCGCAGTCTCCCCTCGGCGAATAGGTCAGCAGACGTTCCCCGCGATGCCGTGCAGTGATCGCGCGCCCGGCTTCGTCGTCGTGATTCACCACCACGACCGGATGTTTGCCCGCCGAACGCGCCCTTTGCGCGTGTTCGGTGAACAGCAACATTTTCGCCTCCCGGTACGCATCCATCGTTCCATGGAAATCCAGGTGGTCCTGGGTCAGATTGGTGAACACCATGGTGTCGAACAGAGTGCCGTCGACCCGACCGAGTGCCAATGCATGGGATGCCACCTCCATGGCGACGCTGCCGGCTCCGCGCGAGGCCATCATCGCGAACAGACGTTGCAAATCGCAGGCCTCCGGAGTGGTCCGATCGTGTGCAATGTCGTCCCCCGCAATCGTTGCGCCCAGGGTTCCCACAGTCCCGGTGACCTCCCCTGCCGCACGGGCGATGGCATCGACCAGGCGCACGGTTGTGGTCTTCCCGTTGGTTCCCGTGACTCCGGTGACATGCAGGCGACGTGTCGGATCGCCGTATACACGAACAGCCCACGTCGCGATCGACGCGCGAGTGGAAGGAACCGCGACGAACGGCACCCCGTCGGGGACGCACCCGCTCCGGCCATGTTCCACCGCAATGGCAACCGCACCCCGTGCGACGGCTTCGCCGATCAGGTCGTGGCCATCGAAGCGCTGCCCCTGGATGGCAACGAACAAATCGCCCGGCTCAATTGCCCGCGAATCCTGCCGAACTCCGGAAATCGCGCTGTCGCCCGAAACGGTGGACCGATCGGACAGCGCCGCGAGTTCCGAAAGGCGAATCATCGGGCGGCAACCTCGAATCGCACATTACGGATCGGAGCGGCCCGGTCGGGCTCGACTCCGTACCGCGTCAAGGCTCGTTCGGCAATCGCACGAAAAACCGGTCCCGCCACCGCGCCACCGTAATGTTCGCCCTGTGGCGCCTTGATTGCAACGAGGATCGCAAAGCGCGGTTGGGTAACCGGCGCCAGTCCGACAAACGATGCGAAGTATCGGTTGCCGTATCCGCGTCCTTCCGCGATCTGGGCCGTGCCGGTCTTTCCTCCGAGCCGGTACTGGGGCAGAGCAGCGGTTGCGCCGGTGCCTTTGTCAACCACCGACGCAAGCATTTCCCGGATCGCCTGCGCGGTCTCGGAGGAAATCACCGGAGTGGGTTCGGACAACGACAGTGCCTTGGACCTCCCTGTCGTCGGGTCGTGCACGGCCTTGACGATCCGGGGGGCACGGTAGCGACCGTCCGCCAACGCGGCATACGCCGCCACCAACTGGATGGGAGTCACCGCAATCCCCTGCCCGAAACCGACGTTGGCAGTCCGAATCCGTGACCACTCGCGCGGCACCAAACCGTTTTCCTCGCCCGGCAGACCGGATTGCGTCGGACGTCCGAAACCGAACGCCACCAAGTTGCGCTCCATCCGTTCCCCACCCATACGGTCCGCCAGCAGTGCGGTGGCGACATTGCAGGAATGGGTCAAGACACCGGAGAGGTCCTGCAGACCGTGGCCATGCTGGAATTCTCCATGGGGTTTGCAACGCACCTTGCGTCGCCCGATCTTCCATTCACCTTTGCAGTGGAACGTTTCGACGGGTGCGGCGATGCCCTCCTCGAGCGCTCCCGCGATGGTGAACGTCTTGAATGTCGATCCCGGCTCATACACCATCTGCGAAACCAGATTCGCCTTGGCGTCAGGCCCGGCGGTTCCGGGTTGGTTGATGTCGAATGTCGGAGCGTTGGCCGCCGCCAGAATGTCCCCGGTGCGGACGTCCATCACCACCGCCGTCCCCGATTCCGCATGTCGCTCGGCCACAGCCCGCTCCAAGGAGTGCTCGACTTCCTGCTGCAACGCCGAATCAAGGGTCAGGACAATATCCTTGCCGGGGATCCCCTTGGCGACCACTTTTTCGGTGCCGGGGACCATTGCGCGCAAGTCGGCACGGCAAAGCACCCGACCCGGGGTCCCCGCCAGGGTCGACTGCCAACGGTGCTCAAGACCGTGCAATCCCTGACCGT
>CAZYBA010000246.1:0-3224 GCA_964646105.1 uncultured Armatimonadia bacterium | reverse complement strand
CTGACATAGCCGATCAAGGCGCTCGCGTGGGTTCCGTCGATGGCTTGGCGCCGTACCGTGCGGTGCAATCCGATTCCGACCAGATTCTCGGCCCGTACCCGCTCCGCGTCACCCTCCGAAATCCAGCGCACCAAATCGATGGTACGTACGCGACGCCCTCCGCGGGAACGCACGGCGCGACGTTGTTCCTCGAGCTGCGCGATGCTCGGGATTTTCGACGCCGCACCGCTTTGCGGGAACAGTTCTGCCAACCCGTCCACAGCGCGCTGCCGTCGGTCTTCGGGTTGGTCTCCCGCGAGACGATTGTCCTCGAACCAGGAGTTCGGATCCACCACCAACGTGAATCCCGGCTCGTTACGGACCAAGACATTCATATCTCGGTCGTAGATGCGCCCGCGCTCGCTCGAAATCCGCTTTTCGTGGAGGGCACTGACGGCGCTCTTTCCCGCAAAGCGGTCCGGGACCACTCCCTGGATCCAGACCAAACGTCCGATCAGGCAGCAATACACCAGTCCGACACCGGCGAACGCCCATTGGGTGCGCCGCATGATGCCCAGACTCAACTGGTTTGCCCGTTCCTGCCGGCGTGCGCCAGCCTTGGACGCGACACCGGAACCCGCTGAAGGACGTTCGACCGGACTCACGGCCGGGGCTCCACGACCAGCGAAACCGGCAGCGGATTGTCGAGGCCCATTTCCTTCCCCCGATGAAGCATGTGCGGAAGGAGCTGGAGGGACGCCTTGCGCGAGACCAACGCTTCCTGACGGTTCTTTTCCTGAAGGATCGAACGTTCGACCTTGCGCAGCGTGTAGGCATTCGACGTCGGAACCGCGATGGTCAGCGCGTAGGCGGCCGCAATGCCGGTCAGCATCGCCAACACGGCGGTGAGAGCGGGCGGGAACGGTTCCCGAGGCAGGAGGAATGTCGGAGCCGATGTCCGTTCCGGCAACGCGGTTCGGTGGGTTGGTGCGGGAGCCGGTCGGCTCGGAGCGACGACATGCACGGGACTGGCTTGGGCATTCATGATTGCGTTTCCGTCGAGGGAAGTTTCTCAACACACCGCAGCTTGGCGCTGCGCGACCGCGGATTGTCGCGGATTTCTTCTTCGGAAGGTGCCTCCGGCTTGCGCAGGATCAGGCTTGCCGACGCCACCGGATCGGGTTGCCAATCCGGAAAATCGGTGGGCTCGCGCCGTCCGGCAAGCCGGGCGAAATATTGCTTGACAATACGGTCCTCGAGCGAGTGGTAGCTGATCACCACCAATCGTCCTCCGGGGGCGAGACGATCGAACGCTGCCTCGAGCGCTCCCGCCAAGACATCGAGTTCCCGGTTCACCGCAATGCGTACCGCCTGGAAAACCTTGGTGGCGGGGTGGATCTGACCCGGTCGGGTCCGGAACGGCATGGTCTTGCGGACACAGTCCACCAAGTCTTCGGTGGTGGCGAGCGGCCGGGATCGGACAATCTCGGCGGCGATCCGACGGGAGCGCGCCTCCTCGCCGTATTCGAAAAGCCACCGCGCGATTTCCGTTTCCGGTGCGGAGTTCAGCAAATCCGCCGCAGTCGGGGCGTCCGACTCCGTATCCATCCGCATGTCGAGGGGCCCCTGGAACCGCAAGGCAAATCCCCGGTCGGGCGTATCGAGCTGGTAGGACGAAACCCCGAGATCGAACAGGACGCCGTCCACCGGAGCCAAGCCCTCCGCGTCGATGCACGCCCCGATTTCGGAGAAGTTGGCGGCGTTGATGCGGACCCGGTCGCCGAACGGTGCCAGGACTTGCGCCGCACGCGCACGGGCGTCCGGATCCTGATCGATGCCGAGCAGTATTCCCTGCTCCCCGAGTTTTTCCGCGATCGCGAATGAATGACCGCCGCCGCCGAGGGTTGCGTCGACGTATCGCCCGTCCGGACGGACAGCAAGAAGCTCGACGCATCGTTGCAGCAGCACCGGAACATGCCAAGGATTCACAGTGCGGAAGTCCCCAGCCCGGTGAAGCGGGCCGACTCGATGATCGAGTCTTCGTCGAGGCCGGCGTTGAGTTCGGTCCAAGCCGCCTTGGACCAGACTTCGATCTTCTCTCCCGTGCCCGCGATCACCGCTTCCGTGTTTTCGGCAATCCCGGCGAACGCTCGAAGCGCGCTCGGGATGGCGATACGCCCTTGGCTGTCGACTTGAAGGTCGTTCGCCGATGCAAAGAGCCAGCGCTTCATCCGCAACGCATGTTGGTCGAGGACAGGTTGGGATTGGAGACGTTGCTCGATTTCCTGGAAATCGCGTTCGCGGTAGATGAACAAACACCCGCCAATGCCTTTGGTGATGACAAAGGCACTGCCCAGTTCGGTTCGGAACTTCAAAGGGACGATCACCCTCCCCTTGTCGTCGACCGCATGGATGTATTCGCCGCGGAATGCCAATGGATTTCCTTTAGTGGGACTGAGGCACCACTTGGTCCACACCAAGCCACCACCCAGTCACCACACGGCGAGTTTAATACAGCGATTTGAGTATGTCAATCGAGAAATCGACATTTTGCCCATTCGTATTCGGACCAGCCCTTTTTCGTTCGAAAAGCAGGTTTGACAGCCCCCCTGCGGCGTGCCATACTCTTGCGCGAAGTCTGTGGTCCACCACCCCGGAAGCAGCCCCCGAACGCGGCTCGGAAAACCAAGTGGTGACCCGGTGGAGGCGCAAGAATCGTGAACTGGAACCCGGCCGCCGGCCACATCCTCGGTGTCGATCTGGGAGGCACCAACGTCCGAGCCGCGGTGCTCGACCGCAACGGCAACTCCGTCGGTTCGGGACGCGCATCGTCGCATGCCCTGGAAGGTGCAGACCGTACCGTCGGGCAGATCGCCAAGGCGGTCGACGACGCGATCGCCGCATCGGGTGTGGCACGCACGGACATAGCCGGCCTCGGCATCGGAGTTCCGGGACACATCGACCCCGCCGGCAAGACCGTCCGCTGGGCTCCCAATTTCTTCGAGAACGGAGTCCCCTACCGTGACATTGCCTTGGCGCAGCGCGTCGAACAAGCCACTGGTTTTCAAGTGCTGATGGGCAACGACGCCAACGTCGCCGCGCTCGGGGAATTCCGCTTCGGCGCCGGCCGTGCTGTCCGCACCATGGTCATGCTGACGCTCGGGACCGGAATCGGCGGGGGAATAATCCTGGACGGCAAGCTCTGGACGGGATCGTCCGGGGGCGCCGGGGAAATCGGCCACATC
>CAZYBA010000245.1:0-5408 GCA_964646105.1 uncultured Armatimonadia bacterium | reverse complement strand
CCCGCCTCGGGCAAGACAACTGTGATGGTCCGCTCCGACTCGGGAGCCGATGCGGCTTGGACAACCGTGGTCCCTGTGGATCCTTGGTCAACCTACGAGTTGCGCGCCCGCATCCGAACGGTCGACGTCAAGCGCACGGAAGGCGACGACCCCGGGGCGCGTATCAATCTACACGCCCGTCCCGAACACACCGAGGCAATCGTCGGCACCGCGGATTGGACCGAGGTTGTGATGCGGGTCGATACCGGTGCCGACGACGCCCTGCAGATCAACTGTCTCCTCGGTTGGTTCGGGCGCTGCTCCGGAACCGCCTACTTTGAGAACATTCGGCTAACCAAGTTGTCCGGGAGCCCGCTTGCGCCGAGTGCGCGCATCGCCGACGGCCCGTTGCCCGACCCCATTTCGCCCTATCTGTACGGGCAATTTCTCGAGCACATGGGGAGGTGCATCTACGGAGGCATCTGGGCTGAAATGCTCGAAGACCGGAAATTTTTCCATCCGGTCGGAAGTGCCCCGTCCCCTTGGAAGCCAACGGGTGACGGCAAGGTCACCATGGACACGCGGGGGGCTTGGGTGAACGATCACTCGCCGCGTGTGGACGCAGCCAAGCCCGGCTGCGGGATCGTCCAGGATCGACTGACCCTTGCCAAGGGAATGGAATACCGGATCCGGGTTCGGGTCCGCAATTCGGTGCCGGTCGGGGTCTATGTCGACGGCAAGCGTGCCGCCATCATCGCTCCCGGTCCCGGGTGGCGCCGTTTCGAGACGATGTTTCGTTCCGCACGCTCGACCGATCGTTCCGAGATTTCATTGCTCGCCGAAAGGCCGGGACAGTTCCATATCGGGGCGGTTTCGGTGATGCCGGCCGACAATATCGACGGTTTCCGGCGGGACACACTCGACAAACTGCGTGAACTCGACGCCCCCCTGTACCGCTGGCCGGGGGGCAACTTTGTGAGCGGTTACGACTGGCGTGACGGCTTGGGGGACCCGGACCGCCGCCCTACCCGCAAAAATCCCGCTTGGCAGGGAATCGACAGCAACGACGTCGGGATCCACGAATTCCTGCACTTCTGCCAAATCCTCAAGACAGAGCCCTTGATTGTGGTGAACACCGGGTTCGGCGACGCCCACAGCGCCGCGGAGGAAGTGGAGTATGTCAACGGCACCCCGACGTCGCACAATGGGGCGTGGCGTGTGCGCAACGGTCGCCGTGAACCGTGGAAGGTGCGATGGTGGGGTGTCGGCAACGAGATGTGGGGCAACTGGCAGCTCGGCTACATGGCACTCGACCAGTATGTCCTCAAGCACAACCAAGTGGAAAAGGCCATGCGCCGGGTTGATCCGACCATCAAGACCGTCGCGAGCGGTGAACTCGGCGGAGGCTGGAGCGAACGGATGCTCCGCGACTGCCAGGACTCCATGGATCTGATTTCCGAACACTTCTACTGTCAGGAACGCCCCGGAGTCATGGGTCATGTGCGCGCGGTACCCGAAGCCATCCGCGCCAAGGCGGACGCACACCGACGGCTGCGTGCCACGGTCCCAGGATTGAAGAATCGCAACATCAAGATCGCGATGGACGAGTGGAACTACTGGTATGGTCCCCATGTCTTCGGCGAACTCGGCACGCGGTACTTCTGGAAGGATGGCCTGGGGATTGCCGCCGGGCTGCACGAGTACTTCCGCAACACCGACATCATCGAGATGGCGAACTACGCCCAGACGGTCAACGTGATCGGCGCGATCAAGACAACCGCCACGGACGCTTGGCTGGAGACGACCGGCTTGGTGCTCGCCCTGTATCGCCGCCAGTTTGGAACGTTGCCCATGAAGGTGGACGGTACCCCGGAACCGCTCGATGTGGCGGCCGCGCTCACTGCGGATCGGAAATTCCTGACGGTAGGGGTGGTGAATTCGTCCCGCAATTCAGTCCCCCTGCGGTTGCAACTTCCTGCTGGCAACGCCACCGGCGCCCCCGTCCTCTGGCGTCTCTCCCATCCCGACCCGCAAGCGTACAACGATGCCAACGAGCGTCCCGTCGCTCCGCGGAAAGTCGACAATGCCCCCCTCCCCACCGGATCCGTGGAGATACCCGGGCTTTCGGTCTCGATTTGGCGGATCCCTTGGAAAGGAATATCCCGATGAAGTTGGAACACCGAGTATTGGCGCAGGGCGCCGGACGCATCGCCATTGTCAATAGTGGCAAAGTCGAGTGGGAAGTCCCGTGCCCCCACTCGTCCCATGACATCGCCGTGGTGGGGCGTGGCAATTTCCTGCTGCACATGGGACCCGCCAAGGTGGTGGAGATGACCCCTGACAAGCGGGTTGTCTGGGAGTGGAATTCCGCACCTGCGGGTGGCTACCAGGGTCCGATCGAGATCCATGGTTTCCAGCGGTTGCGCAACGGCAACACAATGATCGCCGAATGCGGGAACAAGCGTGTCATCGAGGTCGACAGGAACGGCAAGGTGGTGTTCGAAATGGCACTCCAAGTCGAACGTCCGGACTCCCATCGCGATACCCGCCGGGTTCGAAAACTCAACTCCGGGAATTACCTGGTGTCCCACGAGGGCATGGGGATGATCCGTGAATACGAGCCGAGCGGCAAGGTGGTCTGGGAGTACGTGCTCGACTTGAACGGCCAGCCGCCGGTTCCCGGTCCCGAGGGCCATGGAACCAGCATCTTCTGTGCGTTCCGTCTGCGCGACGGCAATACGCTGGTGGGCGGTGGCAACAACAACCGTGTCTTCGAGGTCGACCGGCGCGGAAAGGTGCAGTGGAGTGTCGAGCGTGACGAACTTCGCGATGCCGACGGTCGAAAGATCCATTTGAACTGGGTGACCAGCCTGCAGCGTCTCCCCAACGGGAACACGGTCATCGGCAACACCTACTGTGGGGATAACAATCCCCAGTTCATCGAGGTGACCCGCGACAAGAAGGTGGTCTGGACCTTCCACGATGTTCAGACCTTCGGGTACGAAATCTGCGCCGCCTGGTTGATGGATGTCCGGGGAGACGTCATCCGTTGACCCGTCCCATCCCCGTTCCCACGATCGTGCCCGCCTCCGCCCTCGGCCGGGGCGGGCGGGTCGCTCCGTCGTCGCGCATCACGGTGGCGGTGATCGGCACCGGCAAAATGGCGGGAGACTACCATCTGCCGTCGCTGCTCGACATGGACGATGTTCAGGTGGTTGCGGTATGCGATGTCGATTCGCGCCGTCGCCGCTCGGCCCAGGAACGTGTCATCGCGGCTTATTCCGACCGATCGTCATCGAACTGCGACGCCGTCGCCGACTACCGTCCCTTGGTACGTCGCCGCGACATCGACGCTGTCCTGATCGCGACGCCCGAACACCAGCATGCCTTGCCCGCGATCGACGCCATGCGCCACGGAAAAGACGTCTACTGCGAGAAGCCGATGACGTTGACCCTGCTTGAGGCGAAGCGATGCATGGATGCCGCCAAGAAGTACCGTCGGATTTTCCAGACAGGAAGTCAACAACGTTCGAATGTTTTCGGCAACTTCCGCGAAGGGTGCGAATTCGTTCGTTCAGGGCGTCTGGGACGGATCGTGACGGTAACCGTGGGCGTGGCCGGACCGAGTATTGCCTGCGACCTGCCCGAGGAAACCCTCGAACCCGGCCTCGACTGGGACCTTTGGCTAGGCGCCGCGCCGCGTCGGCCGTACCACTCCGCACTCAGTCCCCGTGGAATCCACCAACATTTCCCTGCATGGCGAAACTACCGCGAGTACTCCGGGGGCGGCCATGCCGACATGGGTGCGCACCACTACGACATCATGCAGTGGGCGCTGGGCAAGGACCACACCGGGCCGGTGGAGATCATTCCACCCGATGACCCCAATGCGATCATGGGAGCCCGATTCCGGTATGCGGACGGTATCGAGGTGGTTCACGGCGGTCCCAGTGGTTGTGTGTTCACGGGAACGCGGGGAACGTTGCACCTCGATCGTGGGGTCTTGCGCTCCGACCCGGCGGATTTGATTCGCGATCCCCTCTCCGACCGGGAAGTCTCGCTGTTTCGCTCGCCCGGCCATCACCGCAACTGGGTCGATTCGATCAAATCGCGGCAACCCGCTCTCTGTACCGCGGAAATCGGCGCCCGTTCCAATGCGTTCAGCCAACTGGGCAACCTGGTTTACTGGCACCGGCGCAAACTGCGCTGGGATCCCGAACGCTGGGAATTCCCCAGGGACCGGGAAGCCAATTCCTGGCTCGACAATCCACGCCGACGTGGGTGGGGACTTCCCCGGATTTAGTTTTCGGCATTTGTGACCTGAGGTGGCATCGGCGACTGCCCGCCACCCTTTCCGGAGTCGGGTAAAAGCGATGGCGGGCCGGTTCCTGGAAAACCGGCTTGCCGATCTTTCATTCGTCGGGCCCAGATTGGGCAAGAACCGAACAAAGTTGCGACAGTTGTCCGAGCCCCGATGGGCAAACCGTTTCTCGTCTCGACCCGATGAAGCCGCCTTTACTCCCCTCCGAATTGCGTCGGCGTACTCCAATACGACTGTCGGAGTTGGTCGAATTGGCGGTCGTGTTCGCGGTCTTGGGGACGACCGGGTTCGGCGGACCGACGGCCCACCTGATCCGGATGCGCGCGCTCTTTGTCACAGAGCGCCGCTGGCTGGATGACAATCAATTCGCGTTGATGCTGGGAGCAGCCAACCTGATCCCCGGCCCGACGAGCACCGAGTTTGCCTTGCATGTGGGAATGCGCCGTGCCGGACTGCCGGGCCTGCTGGTTGCCGGAATCGGTTTCATCGTCCCAGCAGCGGTGATTTGCGCGTTTGCCGCCTCGCTGGGCTCGCGGTGGCAGGCTTACCCGGCTTGGACCGGTGCAGTCACTGCCACAACGTCCGCGGTGGTTGCGCTGCTGGCGATCGGACTCCCATCGTTCGCCCGCCCGATCCTGCGTCACCCGATCGACTGGATGGCGGCCTGCGTCGGAACCGCCGCCGCCGCATTGGGCTGCGACCCGCTGTGGACCTTGTTCGGCACCGGGTTGCTCACCTCGCTGTTATGCGTCCTCGGTGGCAGATCTCCCGGACGTCTTGCATGCCATTGGCTGCTGTTGGTGTTTGTTACCATAATCCTGGCACTATGGTCTCGTGTGGTTGACACCGATCCGGGAAGCCATTCCCGTTTTCCCAACCCTGCTGCGGTTTTCACCGAGTTTGCCGCAATTGGTTCGAGTCTGTACGGAAACGGCAACCTGCTGCTGGCGTTCGTGGACCAACGCTTGATCGAACGATTGGAATGGATCGACATCCGGACATTGCAGGAAGCTACGGCAGTCGGCCAAGCGACTCCCGGACCGGTTTTCGCCATGGCGTCGTTTATCGGAATGCGCCTCGCCGGGGTTTCCGGCGCATTGGCGGCAAC
>CAZYBA010000244.1:5311-5427 GCA_964646105.1 uncultured Armatimonadia bacterium | reverse complement strand
CCTCACCCGGTTCGATGGTCTGCAGACGTCCCGCCTCGCGTTCGGCCTTGCGCCCGAGCACCCGGCAGTTCGCAGGCTCGATGCCCACCACGTATTCCCCTTGGCCCATCATCTTC
>CAZYBA010000244.1:2986-5301 GCA_964646105.1 uncultured Armatimonadia bacterium | reverse complement strand
GTGAGCCAAGGGAATTCGGCGGTGTCGTAGGAAACCGTCACCCCGAATCCGGACGGCGCGACCATATCCACATTCACCTTGCCCGCCGGCACCTCGTGGAAGAAGCACTGTTCGGCGTAGCCTTCGATCGGGTCGTCGAGCACCCGTGCGCCATCGAGCCCCACCGCCGCGTCCGCGTCGCGGGGCAGGGTCGTGCTGCCCATCGGCAGGGTGACAACCGTGCCTTTTTCGACCAACGGCCAGCCGAAATTGAGGTGGTATAGGAGCATCAACGGCGACGTCTTGAAGCCTTCGTTGGTGACTGTATCCACAATTTCCATCGTGGATCCGCCCACCGGAACCCGAATCGCGCGGTGCAGGCGCAGGTTTTCTCCGAAGACGGTCGCCTCGCGCATGACCCCTTCCACCACGACCGTGGCGTTGTCTGCGTCCCATTCGGTCCGGGCCACAACGTCCTGGGCGGGGATGTGGCTGAGCCGACCGTGGATGCCGAGTGTGTCGCCGTTGTCGTCGTTGGCCGCGCCGGCGTTCGAGAGCCCGCAACCGGTCAGCAACCCACCGTGGAATGTCTGGAGCCAGCCGCGCCACTCCGGAACAAAGGCATGCGGATGGGCCCAACCGGTGGCGGAGACCCAAGCGAACGGCTTCCCGTTGTAATGGGCGGCTCCGATATCCATGCCGCGGGAGAGCAGGACCGTGAAATCAAGCCCGCCTCCGGAGCGCACCCGTGCGGCCCGGACTCCATCCTGCACCCCGTCGTCGTACGTGAACCGCTCGACACCGGCCACTTGGATGACATCGCCGACCCGTTCCGCCAACTGGCGCCGCGTCAAACTGCGCCCGTAGAGATCCGCCATGGTTTAAAATCCTCTCTGATTTACATCGTTTTGTTCGGGCGCGGCGCCCGTCAGCGCGTTGCGCGCCGCCGATCGTTCCGCTTCCCGCCGACTCGGTCCCTCGCCCTCGCCAACCACACTGCCGTCCACCAAGACTTCCGCGCGGAACCGGTGCCGGTCGCCGTCGTTGGAATGATCCACGAGACGGTACGTCGGGGTGGGACCGCCTCCCTGCTGGACCTGTTCCTGCAACGCGTTCTTGGGATCGGGTCCGGGAGGCTCCGCGAGCACGTCTGCCAGTTCGTCTCCGAGGGTCTCCTCGAGGAAATACGCGGCCGCGGTTTCGCCCCGTTCCAGATAGAAAACCGCCAGCACCGCCTCGATCGCATCGGCGAGAAGGCGATCGTTGTCGGCGGTTCCGGAATCCGGTCCGGTTTGCTTGCGCAGGTTGTCGCCGATCACCAGCAACCGGTCGATCCCGACCCGCCTGGCCGCCCGGGCCAATGTGGACCGCCGCACCAAGGCGGTCCGTGCCCGGGTCAACATGCCCTCGTCGGTGTGTTCCGGAAGGCCGCACACCAGGCGGGACGCCACCATTGCGCCCAGGAGGGCGTCTCCCAGAAACTCCAGCCGCTCGCCCTTGCGCCCGAGTTCGGGCTCCGCGCTGTGATGGGTCAGCGCGGCGGCGAGCAGTTGGGATCCGGGCTCGAGCCCCCAGCGGTTTGCGAATTCGGTCCGGGGATCGGTCATCCGCGCAGCGCGGCCACCGCCTCGCCGATCCGCGCGATTCCGCGTTCGATGGTCTGCATGGATGTTGCGTACGACAAGCGAACGTATCCCGGTGCTCCGAAACCCGATCCGGGCACAACGGCGACCTGCGCGGTTTCGAGCAGGTAGTCGGTGAAATCGTCCCCGCTCTGGATTTCCTTACCGGCCGGCGTCACCTTTCCAATCAGGACTTCGACATTCGGGAAGACATAAAACGCTCCGTCGGGCATGCGGCAACGGATTCCCGGAATGGAGTCGAGTCCGGCGACAATGACCTGACGTCGTTTGTCGAACTCCCCCACCCAATCGTTCAGGAATTCCTGCGGACCGTCGAGGGCGGCCACGGCGGCGTACTGCGCGATGGACGTCGGATTGCTTGTCACCTGATCCTGGATCTTGCCCATGGCAGCCACGACCTTGGAGTCGCCGGCGACGTAACCGAGGCGCCAGCCGGTCATGGAATACGCCTTGGAAAGACCGTTGCAGACCAGCGTCTGGGCTTTGACTTCGGGCGAGAGCGACGCGACGGAGAAGAACTCGCCTCCGGGATAGACGATTTTCTCGTAGATCTCGTCGGAGACAATGGTGAATCCGCGCGCGACGGCCAATTCAGCCAGCGCCTCGATGGTGGCGCGGGGCCACATGGCGCCGGTCGGATTGGACGGCGAGTTGAGGACCACAGCCTTGGTGCGGTCCGTGATCGCGGCCTTG
>CAZYBA010000244.1:985-2952 GCA_964646105.1 uncultured Armatimonadia bacterium | reverse complement strand
ACGATCACGGGCACCCCGCCGGCCAGCTTGACCTGCTCGGGGTAGCTCACCCAATACGGGGCGGGGATGACCACCTCGTCGCCATCGTCGACGAGCACTTGGAAGATGTTGTAGAGCGAGTGCTTCCCTCCGCAGGAAACTATAACCTCCGCCGGAGTGTAGGAAAGTCCATTGTCGCGCTCGAGTTTGGCGCAGATGGCTTTCTTGAGGGCGGGAATGCCGGCGGACGGCGTGTACTTGGTGTAGCCGCGCGCCAGTGCGTCGACGGCCGCATCCTTGACGTGCTGCGGCGTGTCGAAATCGGGTTCGCCGGCACCGAATGCCAACACATCGAGGCCGTCGGCCTTCATTTGGTTGGCCTTGGCGGTGATCGCAAGGGTTGGGGAGGGCGCGCAGTTGACTGCGCGTCGGGAGAGGGAAGCCATGATGCGCATTGTAGCACCCGGCTTCCGGCCCTGGCAGGCGGTGCAAACAGCGTTTCCGTCGCTCGCAACCCGGCGGTGGACGCCGAAAAAGCAGCTGCCGGGGCGGCTGTATCCCGGCATCCCGCATGGTAGATTGGAATTTCGCGGAACCACCGCAAAATCCCGGAGAAACCCGATGCGCGAACTGCTGACGCTGGCTTTTGGTCCCCATTCCGCCAACCTCGGCGACTGGCGGCTGTGGCTGCTGGTCGGAATCGCGGTGCTCTGGGCCGGTGCGGCGCATGAACTGGGCCACGCCTGGATGGCGGACCGCCTGGGCGACCGCGGTCCCCGTGACGCCGGACGTCTCTCGCTCAACCCGCTGCGCCACATCGATCCCCTCGGAACCTTGGTGATGCTGGTGACCTTGGCGGCGGGCTTTCCCCTCGGCTGGGGGAAACCGGTCAAGACAAACCCGGATGCGTTCCGTTGCGGCAAACGTGCCGGGATGGCGTGGGTGGGTGCGGCCGGACCGCTCGCCAATCTCGCGCTGGCGTTCGCACTCGCGCTTCCGGTGCGCTGGTTTCTCGCCGGCGGCGGTGCGGAACTCGGAATCTGGGGTGCCTACGCGGCCCTGTTGCTGGTGATGACCATCGGGATCAACATCTCGCAGTTCGCGTTCAACCTGATTCCCGTCCACCCGATGGACATGGCCCACGTGGTGGCGGCTGTCCTTCCCGCCAAGGCCGGCGACGCCTACGTCGCGTTCATGGAACGTTACGGAATGTATGTGTTCGTGGCGGTGGTCTGGACCGGACTGGCCGGCAAACTGTTGGTTCCGATGATTGTTTTCTTGTTCCGCTGGCTGATCGGGCTCTGATTCCACCCCATTCTCCTTTCCCGGCACACGGGTGCCGGCCTGGTCTTCTTCTCCATGAGCGAACGTAAACGACTTCTCTCGGGCATGCAGCCCACCGGCAACGGCCGTCTCCACCTAGGCAATTACGAGGGCGCACTCAAGCCGTGGACCCGCCTTCAGGACCAGTACGAGATGTACTGCTTCATCGCAGACTGGCATGCGCTGACCACGATGGCCGGCTCGCCGGAATCGATTGCCGCGCAATCGCGCGAGGTGGCTCTCGACTATCTCTCCGCCGGCCTCGACCCGCAGCGTTGCGCCATCTTCCGACAGTCGGATGTTCCCCAGCACGCCGAACTCGCGGTCCTGCTCGGCATGCTCACCCCCGTGAGCTGGCTGGAACGGGTTCCGACGTACAAGGAAAAGCGGGATCTGGTGGGTGCGAACGAAGGCGGCGGTGACGCCGGGGTGTCGTACGGGTTGCTTGGGTATCCCGTGCTGCAGGCCGCGGACATCCTGATCTACCGTGCCCACGTGGTGCCGGTCGGCAAGGACCAGGCCGCCCATCTCGAGCTCACCCGCGAGATCGCAAGGCGTTTCAACCATCTCTACGATTGTGAAGTCTTCCCGGAGCCGCAGGCATTGATCAGCGAGGACACCGGAACGCTCCCGGGCCTCGACGCCGACGCGGACGGCAAGCTGCG
>CAZYBA010000244.1:0-975 GCA_964646105.1 uncultured Armatimonadia bacterium | reverse complement strand
GAGTTACAACAACTGCATCTATCTGACCGACTCCACGGATCAGGTCGTCGCACGGCTCAAGTCGGCGTTCACGACTCCCACCAAGATGCGCAAGACCGATCCCGGGATTCCGGAGGGATGCGCGGTCTGCCAGATCCGCAAGTTGTACGATCCGGACGGTTACCTGCCCCAGTGGGACGAGTGCCGCAGCGGAGCGCGCGGTTGCATGCAGAGCAAGTCGGAAACCGCGGCAATCGTGGACACCATGTTGCAGCCTCTGCGGGAACGTCGGGCCTTGTACGCGTCCGATCCGGCCGAGCTTGATCGAATCCTCAAGGAAGGTGCAGAGCGCGCCGGGGCGTTTGCCGAGGATACGATGCGCCTGGTTCGATCGGCGATGCGCCTGGTCTGACCCGGCCCCACCGTCGGTTCCGACCCTGTTTCCGGGCTCCCGGCAACCGTTTTTGCGCCGGTATACTGGCGGCATGAGTCCCTTCGTTGTCCCGTTCGCGGCGATCGCGCTGCTGGGCTGGCAGGCACCGGTTGCACCGCGGGCCGACGTGCCGAAGCCGAAGTCGTCCACCCCGCAGTCGTCCGCACCCTACGCCCTGGCCGGTATTGTCCACGATCCCTCGGCACCGCTGGAGATCGTCGAGCGCAAAAAGCCCAAACCGTCGGGCAAGCCGGATGCCGTGAAGTCGATCGACCTGACGTTCAAGGGGGGATCGGGCGCCGTTGTGCCGGCCGACCTGCAGGTGCCTTTGGCGCAAGCGCGCAAGCCCGCTGTGCTATTGGTGCACGGGCTCGGGGCCAACCGTAAGCAACTCGCGCCTCTGGCGACCATGCTCAACGCCAAGGGGTATGTCACCTTGGCCATCGACGCGGCGGGCCACGGAGAACGTCCCAAGATCGGCTTCAGCGATCTGGACACCATTTCCCTGGAAGGCTGGCGAACCTTGGGCGCGCAGACCGTGGTGGACCTGCGCCGTGCCGTGG
>CAZYBA010000243.1:1914-5435 GCA_964646105.1 uncultured Armatimonadia bacterium | reverse complement strand
AGGAACGGCAAAATTCCCGAAGTTGTCGAAGCGTTTGAAATGTTCATTCCGCGCGCACGCAGGCAGGTTCTCGCGTGGCCGGCGAGTGCACGGACCCGCTGGTCCACACGGTCGAAACCGACGGTCTCAAACAATTCCAACGATGCCAGCAGTGCGGCGGTGTTCGGCAGCGACGGACTGCCCTCCTCGAAACGACGCGGGGTTGTTCGCAGATCTTCGAAATGCAGACGGTCCCAATCCATGGGACGCTCCACCGAGTTCCACCCGATGTTCACCGCGGCGAGGGTCGCCATGGTCTCTGGACGCACATACAGCATGCCGATGCCGGCTGGAGCCATCATCCACTTGTGGCAGCCCGCCGACGCGATATCGATCGGCAACGCCCCGAGATCGAGACGCAAGGCCCCCAGACCTTGCACCACATCCACGACAAACGTGATCCCGCGTGAACGACAGAAGGTTCCCAACCGGTGCAGATCCAGTTCCTGTCCAGACGTCCAGTGCACCCACGAAACCGCCATCACGTCAGTGGAATGGTCGCACGCGGCTTCCAGATCGGATTCGTGAACGCAACCGTCCTCGCGCGGCGACACCAACTTGACATCGCCACGAGCCATCCACGGATAGACCTGTGACGGGTAATCGTTGGCGACACAGACCGTGTTCCCTCCGGGACGTTTGGGGAGAGCCGCAGCCGCGATGGCGAGACCGTGGCTGGTGTTGCGGACGAAACCGATCGTGTCCGATGCGGCGTTTACCATTCGCCCCACCAACTTGCGAAGCCGCTTTTCGCGATCGGCATGGTCGAGATAGGCTTGCAGCGTATTGTCGGAGAGCAGCGCCCGGGATGCCGCATCGGCGGCGTCGGCAACCGGAAGTGCGACGGGAGCCAGGCCGGCATGGTTGAGATGGATACCCGTGCGCGTGTGCGGAAACAGATCTCGGAAACGGGACGGGGAGTCTCCCGCCGTGAGCGTCACCCGTTTCCCCGGCAGATCGCCGAGAACCATCTTCCGGTGCGGAATCCCGCCGTCCAGGAACTCCCCCCCACCCGCGACAAATCCAAACCGTTCGTAAAACCCTATGACCGGAACCTGCGCGTCCTGGGTCGCGGATCGTACTCCCTCGGAGTGCAGGATACGCAGTGCACCGCGCATCAGGTGGTCGCCCACTCCGGTTCCACGGTGGTCCCTCGCCACCGCAACCCGGCCGATTTTCGCGTGACCGTCCCCCAGATCGATGAGCCGCGCACAGCCCACCACGCGGTCGCCCTGGCGGGCAATCAGATGACGCGCGACCGGATCGTAGCCGTCCGGCTCCTCGTCGGCAGGACCATTTTGTTCGTCGACAAAAACCGCAATCCGCAGGGCGAGGACCTGATCCCATTCCGCGCGCGTCTTGACAACACGGATGTCAATATTCACGACGAGGGTCTCCGATCGCCGAGGACCAAACGCTCGAGCGGCCGGCTGATCATCCGGGTTCCCACGAATTCTCGCGTCGCAAGCGGATTCACCAAAACGGTGGTCAACCCTGCCCGGCGGCCGGCGATCATGTCGGTGAAGAATTGGTCACCGACCATCGCGGCAAGGTGGGCTTCGCTCCCCAGCAATGCCAACGCCCGTTCGACACCCACGGTGCCGGGCTTTCGCGCATTCGCAGGAACATGCGCCATGCCTAGTCCGTCGGCGATGCGCGCCAGTCGTTCGAAGTTCAATGTATTGGAAGCGATGCAGGCGGGGATTCCTGCGGCGGTCAACGTATCGACCCATCCGCGTACCGGATCCGGAATCTCCAACGAATGCCACGGCACCAGGGTGTTGTCGAGATCGCAGACCAAGGCGCGGATGCCCTGCGAACCCAACCACTCGGGAGTGAGGGTCGCCACGTGTGGCACGAAATGATCCGGGAGCCAACGGTTCACCGTTTGCGAATCTCCGCGATGCGTTGCTTGTGCTCGGCGAACGTCTTCGAGAAAACATGGCCGCGCCGGTCCTTGCCGAGGACGTAGTAAAAAAAGCCATGCTGTGCGGGACGCAGTGCGGCGACCAACGCTCGGTAGCCCGGATTGCATATCGCCCCGGGCGGAAGCCCCTTGTTCCGATAGGTGTTGTAGGGCGAGTCAATCTCCAGATCCTTGAAAAACAGCCGCTTCTTGTGCTCCCCACGCGCGTACTGCACGGTGGCGTCGATCTCGAGACGTTGTCCGGCGTCGAGACGGTTGAAAATGACTCCGGCGACCATCGGACGATCCGGTTCGGTTCGGGCTTCGCGCTCGATCAACGATGCCACAACGACGAGTTCACGCATCGAGCGTTTCGGAGAATTGCCTGCCTCCTCGAGTGCCTTGCTCCACTGCCGATCGAAGTTTGCGACCATTTGTTGCACCGCTTGCTCCGGCGATGCCCCGATCGGGATGTCGTACGTGTCGGGAAAGAGGAAACCTTCCAGATTGTCGCCGTACTCCTTGTCTGGAAACAGCGCGAATCCGTCGTTTGCGACCAACCTGACAAACGCATCCGCATCGTCGATCGCGCCTTTGCTGAACAAGCGTTGCGCGACCTGCGCTGCGGTGAATCCTTCGGGAATGGTCACGCGGACGGTCGCCGTTTTTCCGTCCACCATGTGCTTGAGGATGGTTTCGGGGCGTTCGGCCGCGGAGACACGGTAGAGTCCCGGCTTTGGAGCCGGGTTTTGCGACAGCAACCATCGCCAGTACCATTCGGAACGAATGATTCCCCGCTTGAACAGGACTCTCCCGACCGTTGCGCCGCCCTGGCCGGGGCGAACAATCACCTGAGTCTTCTTGGCGTTGCTGCGGGCGGGATTTCCCGCCCAGGTCCACACTCCCCACAACGCAGAGGCCATCGAAAAGCCAACAAAAACCACGACCGGAACGGCGTTGCGTCGCATCAGGATTTCACCTCCCGTTCCATGGCTTCGGGGGCGGCATTCAAGAAGTTCTCCAAGAGATGCACGGCGGCCAGCTGATCCACCAATCCTCGATGCTTGCGAGTCGCGATGCCCATCAGGATCATGTCCGACTCGGCGTCCACGGAAGTCCCGTACTCATTGTGCAGCAACAGGGGAAGGTCGATCCGTTTGGCAATCGCCTGCGCGAATTGCCGTACCTCGAGCGCAATGGGTCCCTCGCTGCCGTCCGCGTTGAGCGGAAGTCCCAGCACAAGGGCATCGACCTGGTGCAGGACTGCGAGGCGATCGATCTGCTCGATATCGTGGCCGAGGCGTCGGGAGCGCTCCAAGGTGCACACCCGGGTGGCGCTCCACCCACCGCGCTCGGCGACAGCAACTCCGATGCGCCGGCGTCCGTAATCGAGACCCAGGAACCGTCTCAACGCATCAACCCGTGTTCGTTGCGCGGTCGCAGGACTGTGCGGAGTTCATGAGGCCAGTTGGTTTCGCAGCGTGTTGCGCGCGGCATCGAGAGCATCGGGAATACGTGCGATGTCACGCCCCCCGGCGCTGGCGAAGTCGGGACGTCCCCCACCGCCGCCTCCCGC
>CAZYBA010000243.1:337-1904 GCA_964646105.1 uncultured Armatimonadia bacterium | reverse complement strand
TGTTGCCGCAGTGGATTCCCGCGGATACGGCGTCACGGGTTGCCTTGGCGACAAAGACCACCTTGCCTTCCGCGCTCCCTGCGAGAACCACCACGCCGTTGCCGATCCGCCCGATCATCTCGTCGGCGAGGGGTCCGAGTTCGGCGGTTTCGGCGACATCGACCGCCGCCACCACCACCCGCACCGCGCCGATGGTCGCGGCGGAATCCAGGAGTTGGTCGGCCAGCGACCCGGCGTGAGCGGCTCGCAGCGTCTTGATCTCGTTTTGGAGGGCTCTGTTTTCCTCGAGAAGGCGTTCAAGGGCGGTCGCCAGGTCTTCAGGTCGCGACGACAGTAGTCGGCACGCGCCTTGGAGGATCTGGGATTCGCGGGCCGCGTTCGCGCGGGCCCCGCGTCCCGTGACGGCCTCGACACGGCGGACGCCGGCCGCGGCCGACCCTTCGGAAACAATCCGGAATGCGCCGATCTCGGAGGTTCGCGCGACATGGGTCCCGCCGCAGAGTTCGCGCGAGTAGGCACCGCCGACGGAGACCATGCGCACGATGGTGCCGTACTTTTCTCCGAAGAGCATCATGGCGCCGGCTTCCCGGGCTTTTTCTTGCGATGTCTCGACAATCTCCACCGCAAGGTCGGCGTCGATGGCGCGGTTGACTTCCGCTTCGATCCACGCGATGTTGTCCACCGAAAGCGCGGCATGGTGCGAGAAGTCGAAGCGCAGTCGATCCGGTGCAACCAGCGAGCCACGTTGTGCGACATGGGTGCCGAGGCGGGAACGCAGCGCTTGGTGCAGGAGATGGGTCGCCGTATGGTTGCGGCGGATGTCGTCGCGCCGGGCGGAGTCAACCAGCGCATCCACTGCATCGCCGAGAGTCAACGTAGTCTCGGCGTTACCTTCGTGGAACCACAGGCCGTCGCGCTTACGAGTGCCCGTCACCCGGAATCCACCCAGTGTTCCTGTATCGCCGACTTGACCGCCGGACTCCGCGTAAAACGGGGTGGAGTCGACCAGCACTTCCCCGGACTGGCCTGGTTCGAGACATTGGACCGGCAGGCCGTTGGACAGAATGCCCGCGACCGTTGCGGATTGGGACACTGTCTCGTAACCGGAGAACTGCGTCGGCGGAACGGACCGCAGCAGTTCCTTCACCGAATCGTCGGTGAGCACCCACGTGGTCTTGTTGCCCTTGCCGGAATCGATCGCATGGCGCTCGCGCGCATCGGCAAACTCGGTTTCGTCAACGATCATTCCCCGCTCGGAGGCAATTTCACGGGTAACTTCGAACGGCAGACCGTAGGTGGCGAACAGTTGGAATGCCTCCTCGCCGGAGAGTCGTTTTCGCGACAATGCGTCTTCGAGGCGCCCGAGTCCGTCGGAAAGGATCTCACGGAATTGGGATTCTTCACGGCGGACTGCCGCGAGGATGGTCTCCTGCCGGTTGGCCAATTCCGGGTAAGCATCCGTCATGTTCGCGATCACGCCGGGGACAGCACGGTCGAGAAACGCCGTGCCGGAGAAACCGAGATGGCGGATGCCGGCGACGATCGCGCGCCGCATCAGACGCCGGAG
>CAZYBA010000243.1:0-327 GCA_964646105.1 uncultured Armatimonadia bacterium | reverse complement strand
GGCACGTAGCCGTGCTTGTCCGTGTCGGGCAGTACTCCGTCTCCGATCAGGAATGTCGTGGCGCGGACATGGTCGGCGATACGGCGAAACGCGATGTCGACAGCGGCGTCGGCCGTCGACGTGTACTGCTTGCCGGAGAGGATCTCCAAATGAGCGATCACGGGACGCAACAGGTCGGTTTCGAACGGTCCAGCCAGGTTGTTGATGGCGGCGGCCGTACGTTCGAGTCCCATACCCGTGTCGATGTTTCGTTTTGGAAGTTCGACCAAGGCAAAGGCGTCGCCGGCACCGTGACCGGTGAATTGAGTGAACACGTTGTTCCAGATT
>CAZYBA010000242.1:0-5443 GCA_964646105.1 uncultured Armatimonadia bacterium | reverse complement strand
AACCCGACGGATGGTTGTCTTTGCAGGCATGGTCAAACGCATACATGCCGCCGCCGCTGTCGCGGCATTGATCTTGGGTATCGCCATCGGTACAACGCCCGGCGCACAGGCGCAGTCGGACAAACTGCTCAAAGGAGCCGCGGTGGTCGCGATCGTCGACAGCAACAGCCGTTCGATCGACGACTTTGTCAACAAAGTGACCCAGACCCGTACCGACGACCCGAAATTCGCGACGAAGGTGGTTCCCATCCTGACGGTCGGCGGCGCAACGTTCGCCGGTGCCGCTCAGATCAGCGGCCCGGCCGAGCTTGTCTCCCAAGTCAAGGCAGTCGCCCAGGCCGAGGGCGAAACACGCTTGGGTGCCAGAATCCGCATCCGCGGTCTGATTCCCGTGGAGAACCGTGAGGTTCGAAGTCTCGGCGACCTGAAGAGAGTGTCCGGAGTTGGAATCACCGCGACCGTCGAGATCAGACTGTGAATCCGGGGGACGGGGGTACGATTCTTGACACCCCCCGCCCCCCATGGTAGACTCCGTCCGCACCCAGCACCCGTAGCTCAGCGGATTAGAGCGTCAGGTTGCGGTCCTGAAGGTCGCAGGTTCGAGTCCTGCCGGGTGCGCTAGAAGCGGAGAGTTCGCCAGATGGCGAGCTCTCTTCTTTTTTCCCGGGTTCGAGCGCCGCAGGCGTTCCCACCGGGACCTGGTCTTAAGGCGCCCTCTGCGTCAACGGATGACCGCCGGTTACCACAACCCCGAAAAGCAGAAAGCCCACCTTCCGGTGGGCTTCCCATTCGTTCTATCCGAAGATCTCAGCGTGCAACGCCGGCGGCACGTCCCACGGCGAAATACTGGAATCCAAGCCGACGCATTTTTTCCGGATCGTAGAGATTACGCCCGTCGAAAACCGTGGACCCCGCCATGGTCGAAAGCAACTTCTCCAGATTGATCTGCTTGAATTCGTTCCATTCGGTGACCACCGCCAGCGCATCCGCGCCTTCGGCCGCCTCGAATGCGCTGCGACAATACCGGATGTCTGGAATCATCCGCCGACAATTGTCCGTCGCGATCGGGTCGTACGCACGCACCGTCGCTCCGCCATCCACCAACGCACGAATCACGTCGAGCGACTTCGCATCGCGCATGTCATCCGTATTGGCTTTGAACGCAAGGCCCCAGACCGCAACCGTTTTCCCCTCGAACCCACCGAGTGCATCCTGCATGCGATTGATGAAACGCAGCGGCTGGTCCTCGTTGGTCTTGATTGTCGCGTCCAGCAACGGGAAGTCGTAACCGACCGACCGCGCGGTGTGCAGGAGCGAGGTCGAATCCTTCGGGAAACACGACCCACCGTATCCGAGTCCGGCGTTGAGGAACGGCGCCCCGATCCGTTTGTCGGACCCGACCCCCTTCATCACCTGGACAACATCGGCCCCGACATTTTCACAGATGTTTGCGATGGAATTGGCAAAGGAGATCTTCATCGCCAGGAACGCATTGCTGGCGTACTTGATCATCTCCGCGCTGGCCACATCCGTGATGATCATGGGCCGCTCGAGCGGTGCGTACAACTCAAGCACCTTCATCGCAACCACCTGGTTCGGCGCGCCGATCACGATGCGATCCGGATTGAGGGCGTCCTGAATCGCCGATCCCTCCCGGAGGAACTCAGGATTCGACACGACGTCGAAATCGACATTGCGGCGCCGATTGGTTTCGATGACATCGCGGACAAAACTGCCGGTGCCGACCGGTACGGTCGATTTGTTGACAACGACCTTGTACCGATCCATTGCTCCCGCGATACCGCGTGCAGCCGCTTCCACCTGGCTCATGTCGGTCGAACCATCCGGACCCGGGGGCGTGCCCACGCAGATGAAGATGATGTCCGACGACCGCACAGCACTGTCGAGTTCCGTAGTGAAACTAAGGCGTCCTTCCTCGACATTGCGCACCACCAATTCCTCCAGGCCCGGTTCGTAGATCGGCATCTCACCAGCCCGCAGGCGCGCAACCTTCTCCTCAAGTTTGTCGACACAAACCACCTCGTTGCCAAGGTCGGAAAAGACCACTCCTGTCACCAAACCCACGTAACCGGTGCCAATAACGCAAATCTTCATTTCAGTCTCCGTCCTCCAGTTTCGGACCTACCTTTCCGGATCTGTAGGGTCAATACACTTGACGCACCCGAGTCTACCGCAAGACTTTCCCAAAAAACGGGATTGCCATTGCCCGTGATAGCAAACTCGAGAAGGCCCCGTCGGGTGTGCTACGATGCAAACAATTCCTCAAACCGCCACCGGCGCGGTGAAGACTAATTCCATGACTTTCGGCGACGCCTTTGCGTTCACTATGTTGGTTCTCCTCACCGCGTCGTCGTTGTGGGCCGCGCTGGTCGCCTCTGTGTTGCTTTTCCCGGAACGCAGCCATCGTGCGGCCGAAATGCTACGCACGCGACGACTTCGCTCTCTGATTCTCGGCGCCGTTACCGCCGTTGGCGGGATCGGCCTTGGAATCGCCCTGATGAATGCCCCGGCAGCCGTCGTGAAGATACTCGGTATCCTTCTGCTCGGCCTCGTCGCGTTCACTGCGGTGTTGGGGTGCTCCGGTCTGGTCGAAATCGCCGGTGCTCGGGTCGCCCAGGACACCGACAATGCGCCGCTGCCGGCGCGTGGCAAAGCCGCCGCCTTGCTCCTCTTGGCCGGACTCCTTCCCGGAGTCGGCTGGTTCCTTTTCTTCCCGCTGCAGTTGTTTGCCGGAGTCGGCGCCGGATTGGCAGTGGTCTTCTCACGCAAGTCGCAATCAACGCCCACCATCGAGGATCAATGACACCCGGCTCCACCGACCGTCGCCTGTTCCTCAAGAGCACGCTGGTCGGGCTGCTGGGACTTGGCTCCGGGTGCGGCACCGCCGGGAACCCGTTGGATCCCCGTGCTTCCCGCGAGACACAGCGGGCGCTCCCCCCGCCGGAGGCCCGCGACCGGTACGGCACTGTCCGCGCCAGGGCTACGTACGGTGATGACGGATCGGGGTTTCCGCAGTCCGAAGACGGGCTCGAGGCCTGGTTGGAGGCGCAGTGCCGCGCACCCCACGAAACATTGGGACTTTGGACGTTGTTCACGGGCTCCGAAGAACCGGGACTGCGGTGGCGGCTCGGCAGCATCGAAGCACTGCGCTCGGGGTTGGCACGACCCGGGGGGCGCACCAACCCCGGTTTTGAATTGCGCGACATATCCCAGCCGGAAATCCTGCGGCAACTCTCGAAGGCGGCTGTATTGCGGGCGGCCTATTCCCGCTGGCAACTCCGTGAACGGATGGTCGGATTCTGGAGCGACCATTTCAACATTTATGCCCGCAAGGTGGCTGTCGCGCGGGAACGCAAGCAGACAGACGCGGAGCTGATGTACCTGCTCCCGGCCGAGCAGAACCAAGTGTTGCGCCCCCACGTCCTGGGCAATTTCCGGGATCTGGTGCGCGCGTCCATGCGATCGCCCGCCATGCTGGGATATCTCGACAACCATGTCAGCAAAAAGGGAAAGCCCAACGAGAATTACGCGCGGGAGCTGATGGAATTGCATACCCTCGGCGTGGACGGCGGCTACACCCAGGCCGACGTACGCGACGTCGCCCGCTGTATGACGGGATGGACGATTGAGGATCGTTTTCTTCAACGCGCCGGTTCCGTCCGCTTCGATCCGGCGTTGCACGACGACGGCGAGAAATGGGTTCTGGGGAAGCGGATTGCTCCGGGGGGAGGTCCCGAGGACGCCGACCGGGTACTGGACATCCTGTGTTCCCATCCCTCCACCGCACGCTTCATCGCACAAAAGCTTGCTATAGTGTTCCAGGGACCACCGAGATCTACACGGCCGCTGACGGAAATGCTGGTGAAATCGTTTCGGGAGACTGGAGGCGACCTCGCCGCAACGACCACAGTCCTGTTCCGTTGGCATGGATTCGGAGACGCGCCCCCCATGATCAAACGTCCCTTCGACTTTCTGATTTCGGCGGTTCGGGCCACGGGAGCGGTCACCGACGGAGACCAAGGGATCCAAGCCCACCTTGAGAAAATGGGACAACCATTGCACCTTTGGCCGATGCCGGACGGATATCCGGTGGACAATGCATCCTGGGAGGCAAACCTGCTTCCACGCTGGAATTTCGCCGACGCGCTGGCGTCCAATTCCATCGACGGGACTCGCCTGGAACCGTCGGTTGCGGTCGAACGTCTTCATCACTGGACGTCGGATCCGGCGTTGTCGGCGCGGGAACGTATTGCCGCTGCCTTGTCGTCCCCTGAATTCCAATGGAACTGATTTTCGCTCCAGCCCTTCCGAACCTGCTGAGCACGTGGTCCGGACCGACCAGCCTGCGTGGTGCGTCGACGAGCCCGACGTGGCGTGGCAATGTTCTGCTGACACTGTTCCTGCGAGGAGGAGCGGACGGGCTCTCGGTCCTGGTCCCCCATGGGGATGACCATTATCATCGCCAACGTCCCACCCTCACTCTCGGTAAACCGCGCAAAGGCGGGGTGCTCGACCTGGACGGTTACTTCGGCCTGCATCCCGCGTTGGCGCCGTTGCTGCCGTTGTACCGATCCGGGATTCTGGCGGGCCTCCACGCGATCGGGTCGGCCGACCAGTCTCGTTCGCATTTCGAGGCCATGGCGACCATGGAGCGCGGTGCGCGTTCCGACCCGCAATCGATCCCGTCGGGGTGGCTTGCCCGCGCTGTCGCCGAATCGCGGATCGACAATCAATCCCCGATGCGCGCGGTGGCGTTCGGTCCCGTGTTTCCCGACATCCTGCGCGGCAAGGCCGGGGCGATCCAGGTAGACGACCTCTCGGAACTGCGCTTGCGGGGGAATGCGGCGCAGCAACGTCGATTGCGGGATCGTTATGGCAAGCACCCCGATGCCTTGGGTAAGCACGGGAGAGGTACGTTCGCCGTGTTGGACGCCTTGCAACGGGTGAACCCAGCCGATTACAAACCATCCGGCGGCGCCGTTTATCCGGAAACCCCGCTGGGCCGCGGATTCAAGCAAGCGGCAATCCTGATCAAGGCCGATGTCGGCACGCAGGCAATCGCACTTGACCGTCACGGTTTCGACACCCATTTCGGCCAAGGCGTCGCGACCGGGCTGCTTGCGAACCAGCTGACGGATGTCGCGGACTCGCTCGCGGCATTCGCGAAGGATCTCGGTTCCGAATGGAAACGCACCACGGTGCTCGTGATGACGGAGTTCGGACGTCGAGTTCCGGAAAACAGCCAACTCGGGACCGATCATGGACGCGCGGGGGCATGGTTCGTGATGGGAAACCGGGTGAACGGCGGCAAGGTACACGCAAAATGGCCGGGCTTGGCGCCATCCAAGTTGGAAGGTCCGGGCGACCTGAAGGTCACCACCGACTACCGGGCTGTATTGTCCGATGCGGTCACCATGCTGTG
>CAZYBA010000241.1:3265-5446 GCA_964646105.1 uncultured Armatimonadia bacterium | reverse complement strand
CGCTTTGACCGTTACCGCACCGAGTTGATCGAGATCCACCAGATCGGCAGTCTCCGAACCGAAACCGAATGTTCCGGAACCGGTGGTCACCGGATTGCGCCTCTCCAACGAGCCGATGCGCACAGCCATCCTGGGCGGCGTCACCAGCGTACCTCCGTGGACGGGTACACCGGACCGTCGACACAGGTTCGCGAAAAGGTTCCGTCGTGACGCTCCAGGACACAGCCGACGCAAATGCCCACACCGCAGGGCATGGGAGTCTCCATCGAGACCTGACACGGAATCCCGGCCTGCGCGCACAGATCGGAAACCGCACGCATCATCGGGGTGGGACCGCACGTGTACACCGCCGAATCGGGTCCGATGTGGCGCGCCATCCCATCCGTGACACGACCGTGCACCCCGGCGCTTCCGTCGTCCGTACACGCAACAACATCCACCCCAATCTCACGCAGACCGTCGTCACCGACCAACAGCGCTCGATTCCGGGCGCCGTGCACCAACACAACGCGGGAATCCGGATCGGCCGCCCGCAAACGACGGGCCAGAAAATTCAACGGCGGGACCCCGTATCCACCGCCGACCAGGATGTGCAACGCCCCCGGACGCTGGTCGGGTTCGAACAAACGTCCCCCCAGCGGCCCAAGGAAATCCAATGTCTCCCCCGGGCGCAAGGATGCCATCAGGCGGGTGACAGGACCGTAGACCGAAAACAGAATGGAACAGATGCCGGTATCGGGATCGACCGTGAAAACGGAGAAAGGCTTGCGCAGAATTGCCGCACCCGAGGGAGGAGCAACCGCGATGAAGTGTCCCGGACGGCTGTCGCGGGCCAAATCGGGGGCATGGAACGACAACACATGATGCCCGGGGGCGTCCAAGGCAATGTTCGAGACCACTGGGGCCAATATCCGACGCTTCACTGGAGAAAAAGTATAGCATGCCCAAACCGGACTCCTTGGCCGAAGCGCGGATCAATACCAGGCATCCTGTGATTTTCTAGAATTTTGAATTCATTTCCTTGACATCATTACACTCAATTGGTATACCCAGTTCAATCAATTACCCCCCCGTGGCCGTGCGCATGACGGACGTCCACCCGAAGGAACACACTCAATGGCAAAGACAGTCGGAATTGACCTCGGCACCACCAACTCGGTCGTCGCGGTACTCGAAGGCGGCGAGCCTACGGTCATCGCCAACGCCGAGGGAGCCCGAACCACCCCGTCCATTGTCGGATTCTCCAAGACCGGCGAACGTCTGGTCGGCGCTCCCGCGAAACGCCAGGCGGTCGCCAATCCGGACCGGACCATCATCTCGGTCAAACGGCACATGGGCACGGCGCACAAGGAAACCATCGACGGTACCCCCTATACGCCCGAACAGATATCGGCGATGATCCTCCAGAAACTCAAGGCGGACGCCGAGGCCTACCTCGGCCAACCGGTCACGGCAGCCGTCATCACCGTTCCGGCCTACTTCAACGACGCGCAACGGACCGCGACCAAGAACGCCGGGGAAATCGCCGGACTCAAGGTTCTGCGCATCATCAACGAGCCCACCGCCGCAGCCCTCGCCTACGGTCTCGATAAAAAGGCAAACGAAACCATCCTGGTCTACGACCTCGGTGGTGGAACCTTCGACGTGTCCATCCTCGAAGTCGGAGACGGTCTCTTCGAAGTCAAGTCCACCGCCGGCGACACCCATCTCGGCGGGGACGATTTCGACCAGAAGATCATCGACTGGATGGCGAGCGAATTCCAAAAGGAACAAGGCATCGACCTGCGCAAGGACAAGCAAGCGATGCAACGTCTCAAGGCGGAGGCCGAAAAGGCCAAGATCGAACTCTCGTCCGCCGTAACCACGAACATCAACCTGCCGTTCATCACCGCCGACGCCGAAGGCCCCAAGCACCTCGACCTCACCCTGACCCGGGCCAAGTTCGACGACATCACCCGCGAACTCGTCGAGCGCACCACCCAGTCGGTCAACCAAGCCCTCACCGACGCCAAACTGCAGGCGTCCCAGATCGATGAAGTGATCATGGTTGGTGGTTCCACGCGCATCCCCGCGGTCCAGGACCTGGTCCGGCGACTGATCGGCAAGGAACCCAACCGCTCGGTCAACCCGGACGAAGTGGTGGCAGTCGGCGCGTCGATCCAAGCCGGAGTCCTGGGCGGC
>CAZYBA010000241.1:0-3255 GCA_964646105.1 uncultured Armatimonadia bacterium | reverse complement strand
TCTCTCGTTGGGTCTCGAAACCCTCGGCGGGGTGATGACAAAACTCATCGAGCGGAACACCACCATCCCCACGCACCGCGACGAGACCTTCACCACCGCCGCCGATGGTCAAACCTCCGTGCAGATCAAGGTGTTCCAAGGAGAGCGTGAAATCGCCGCGCACAACAAAATGCTCGGAGAATTCGATCTCTCGGGTATTCCCGCCGCACCCCGGGGTGTTCCGAAAATCAAGGTTTCGTTCGATATAGACGCCAACGGCATCCTTTCCGTTTCGGCCCGTGATGAAGGGACCGGCAAGGAACAGAAGATCACCGTCACCGGCACCTCCAACCTCAACAAATCCGAAATCGACCGCATGGTTCAGGAAGCCGCTGCCAACGCGGAACAAGACCGCAAGCAACGCGAGGCGGCCGAACGACGCAACCAGGCCGAACAACTGGTCTATTCGACCGAGCGCACCCTCGCCGATCTCGGTGACAAAGTCGGCCCCGATGAAAAGGCCGACATCGAAGCCAAGATCGCAGCGGTGCGCAGCACCTCGGAAGGCGATGACGAGACGGCGTTCCAGAACGCTCTGACAGAGCTCCAACAAGCCCAATACAAACTGTCGGAACGCATCTACAAGGAGGCGGAAACCCAAACGACCTCCGATGAACCAGCCGGTGCCAACGGGCCGGCCGGTGGAGCCGACGATGTCATCGACGCGGAAGTGGTCGACGACAACAAATAACCCCCAGGGGTCGGGGCGGATCCGAAAGACCGCCCCGGCACCGGACGGTCCATGCCCGGCAGGAAGGCGGATCCGTCCGCGTCGATCCGACCTACCCCCTCCGAGACTCCACAACCACATCGCGGCCGCGCACACTCGCGCGGCCTTTCTCGGCCCCATGACTTGACAATCATAGGCTAAGGCGGGTTTAGCGTATGCAGCAAAAATACACCGACTACTATCAAGTTCTTGGCATCCCCCGCTCGGCCAATGACAAGGAAATCAAGGCCGCCTACCGCAAATTGGCGCGCAAATATCATCCGGATGTAAATCCGGGTGACAAAGCTGCCGAAGCCAAGTTCAAACAAATCAGCGAAGCCAACGACATTCTCTCGGACCCGACAAAACGCGCCGCCTACGACCAATGGGGCGATCAATGGAAGGCCGCGTCGCAAGCACAACGTCCCTCGTCGGCAGGCCCCAACCCGTTCGGAGGCTTCCGAACATCGACCGCGGGATTCCCGCCCGGTGGCGGGTTCGGACCCGGTGGCCCCGGCAACCTCGAGGATCTCCTGCGCACCCTGTTCGGTGATTCTACATTCAAAGGCGCCGAATCGAGCTACGGACCTGCTTTCCACCCCGAGTCCGAACCCCGAAACCAAGAAATCGAGATGACTCTCGACCTGTCGGACGCGTTCCATGGCGCCCAGAGGACGATCGAGTTTCGATCCCAACCCAAACGATTCCGCTTGGATGGGCTCGGTACCAAGGAGGATCGCCGCACTGTAGACGTCCGGATCCCGCCCGGAATCGGGGATGGTCAACGGGTGCGCGTTGCCGGAAGAGGCACCGACGGCGCGGATCTCTATGTGACTGTCCGCATCGCCCCCCATCCCCGATTCGAACGACGCGGTGACGACTTGACCGTGGAGGTCAGCCTTCCGTTCACAAAGGCCGCATTGGGAGGGGATGTCAAAGTGCCAACGTTGGCGGGCAACGAAGTGGCCGTTCGTGTTCCGGCAGGCACCCAATCGGGACAAGCGTTGCGAATCTCCGGAGCAGGAATGCCAAAGCTGAAAGGCGGTGGTTCCGGCGACCTGTACGTGAAACTTCGCATTGCGGTCCCGAAACAACTCACCGACCGGCAACGCACGTTGCTTACCGAGTTCGCCGCCCTGAACGAGGAATCGTGAGATGCCCACCGATCACGACACCCCGCTCTACACGATCTCCATCGCCGCACGGCTCGTCCGGATCGACCGTCCCGGAGAACCCATCCATCCGCAAACGCTGCGGATGTACGAACGACTCGGACTCGTCGCCCCCCAACGTGTCGGCAAAAACCGCCTGTACAGCGAACGCGACATTGAACGCCTACGGCAAATCCAACGCCTCACCCAAGACATGGGCGTCAACTTGGCCGGCGTCGAGATCATCCTGGGCCTTTTGGAACGCATCGAGACACTTCAGGGTCGTCTGGAAATGCTTGGCGACCCAACCCGCGAACAGCATCCATAGAAGTCGGAACTACCGACATTGAAACCCCGCCGGCAACGACCGGCCAACCACGGGCGACCTGCGCATCCCATGGAAATAAGGAGTCACCATGTTTGAAAATTTCACCGACGCAGCCCGGGATGTTCTTTCCAACAGTCAGGACATCCTGCGACGCTACAAACACAACCAGCTGGACAGCGAACATATTCTGCTCGCCTTGATCGAACAGGAAGACGGCATCGCATCGCCGGTGTTGGAACGTTGCGGAGCTGATCCGAGCGCAGTTGCCCGGGCCGTCGAAGGCGAACTCGCGAGGGCTCCCCGCACGACAGCCGGTGGGAATGCCGGTCAAATCTACCTGGCTCCCCATGCGAAACGCGCGATCGATCTTGCGGAATCTGAATCCCGACGCCTCAAGGACGCCTATGTCGGGGTCGAGCATCTCCTGCTGGGAATCCTCAAGGAAGGCGAGGCACCGGCCGCACGCATCCTCACGCAATTTCGGATTGACGAAGAGGGCATCTACCGCGCACTCCAGCAAATCCGCGGCGCACACCGCCTCGAATCGGAGCGTGGCGATCGGCAGTACCAAAACCTGAGCAAATACTCCCGAAACCTCACCGATGCCGCCAAGGCAGGAAAACTCGACCCCGTCGTCGGCCGCGATTCCGAAGTGGAACGTGTCATTCAGGTGCTTTCGCGACGTACCAAAAACAACCCGGTCCTCATCGGCGATCCCGGAGTCGGCAAGACCGCCATTGTCGAAGGACTTGCCCAGAAGATGGTCGCGGGCGACGTACCCGAATCATTGCGGGGGAAGTCGCTTCTCAGCCTGGATCTCGGCGGCATGGTCGCCGGCGCCAAATTCCGCGGCGAATTCGAAGAACGACTCAAGGGGGTCATGGACGAAATCCGCGAGGCCGAAGGCTCCATCGTCCTGTTCATCGACGAACTCCATACGGTCGTCGGCGCAGGAGCGGCAGAGGGTGCCATGGACGCCTCCAATCTGCTCAAACCCGCGCTCGCCCGTGGTGAATTACAGTGCATCG
>CAZYBA010000240.1:3626-5471 GCA_964646105.1 uncultured Armatimonadia bacterium | reverse complement strand
CCCGCAGCGCACTCATCACCGCTTCGGTTCCCGATGAAACCAACCGAACCATCTCGATCGACGGCACCGCCGCCGCAATCTCTTCGGCAAATTCGGCCTCGGCCGCGTGGCACGCTCCAAATGTCAATCCATCCGCCACCGCCTTGCAAACCGCGTCCAGAACGGCCGGATCGGCATGGCCCGTGATCAACGGGCCCCACGAACCGACCAAGTCGAGGTAGTGGTTGCCGTCGACATCCTCGACACGGGCGCCGCTGCCACGCCGGAAATAGACCGGGGTTCCCCCAACCGACCGAAATGCGCGCACCGGGCTGTTGACCCCACCCGGCAAAATTGCCTGGGCCCGCGCATGCAGACGTTCACTCTCCGGACGTTCTTTCACAAATCCACTCCCGTCTGCCGAGGCGCATAGCCACGGTTGAGCAATCCCACTTCGACCGCATCGACCAAGGCCCGCCAGGATGCCTCGATAATATTGGTGGACACCCCGACCGTCGACCAAGCCGATCCATGATGATCGGTCGATTCGATAATGGTGCGAACCCGGGCGGCGGTCCCCTCGCCAGCGGTCACGACACGCACCTTGAAGTCGGTAAGTTCAATATCGGAGAGGTCTGGATACGCACCAACCAGCGCCTTGCGCAACGCACCATCGAGCGCGTGCACCGGACCGTCCCCTTCCGCTACCACAAGTTCCTCTCGATCGCCGATTCGAACCCTCAGGGTCGCCTCGGTGATCGCTTCGGGGTCGTGGGCACGCTTTTCCACCAACACCCGGTATCCCACCAAGGTGAAAAGCGGCCGGTAGTTTCCGGTCGCTTGTTTCACCAACAATTCGAACGACCCTTCCGCCCCCTCGAAGGAATACCCCTCGTGCTCACGCCGCGTCACCTCGTCCAGCACCGCGCGGGCGACCGTCGATTTCTTATCGAATGCATACCCCAGATCCGCCGCTTTCTGGGCAATGGTCGCAGTTCCACTTTGTTCGCTCACCGGAAGTCGACGGACGTTCCCGACGGTTTCAGGGGAAATATGCTCGTACGCGGACGCGTGCTTGGCGATGCCGTCCACGTGCAGCCCGGCCTTGTGGGTAAACGCATTGCGTCCCACGTAGGCAGCCCGCGAATTGGGAGATAGATTGGCGATCTCGTCGACAAAGGTCGACAACCCGGTCAGATCCCGGAGCGCGGATTCGCTCAGGCAGTCAAAGCCCATCTTGAGACGCAAGTTCGCGACAATCGGAATCAGGTTGGCATTTCCGGTGCGCTCACCGTACCCGTTGATGGTTCCCTGGACGTGGCGGGCACCGGCGCGTACCGCCGCGATCGCGTTCGCCGTGCCGCAGTCGCTGTCGTCATGCGGGTGCATTCCCACTACGGTCTTCGGGAACCGCGCCACCACCTGTGCGATGATGGACTCGACCTCGTGAGGCATGGTGCCCCCGTTCGTATCGCACGGCACCAGCACATCCGCACCGGCGTCCACCGCCGCCGCCAAGGCCTCGGCGGAATAAGTCGGTTCCAACTTCCACCCGTCGAAAAAGTGCTCGGCATCCAGGATGACCTCTTTCCCTTGCGCCTTGAGATAGGCTACCGAGTCACGGATCATCCGTAGGTTTTCCTCCGGCGTCGTCCGCAGGACATCGGTCACCTGCCATAGCGAGGATTTGGCAACCAAGGTGACAACCGGAGTACGGGCGCCAATCAGGAACGCCAAAAACGGATCGGTTTCGACATCGCTTCCCGCGCGCCGGGTCGACCCGAACGCGCACAACCGGGCGGTCTTGAGGGGCAGGTCGGCCATGCGTTCGAAGAACTCGGTGTCCTTCGGCACCGCTCCCGGCCA
>CAZYBA010000240.1:266-3616 GCA_964646105.1 uncultured Armatimonadia bacterium | reverse complement strand
GGCGCTGCGCGATGCGGATCTTGTCGTCAACCGAAAAACTGATCCCCTCCATCTGGGAACCGTCGCGCAATGTCGTGTCGTAAACCTGGATTTTCATACTGCTTCCCGGCGCGTCCCTCGGACCGCCATACCGACCCTCAACAAAAAAGCACCCCGCGTCACGCGGAGTGCCGAACGTCGCATTGGACGAAAAAACCCGCTACGGCACTCCACAAAGGAAGCTATCGATACAAATCGGGCCAATTCCGCCATTGCGTGCGAACGAAAGCATAGGTCCGATTGTATCCCGGGCAGGTTCGCAGCACCAGAATCGGTCAGAATGCCTGGCCCAACGAGACATATGTCTGCAACCGATTTCCTTGGGCGAAGTCCAGCCGCAATGGTCCAACCGGGCTCGCGAACCGCAGACCGACCCCGTAGCCGGTACGCCAACCTCCTGCGGCCGTTCCGGGCAACCATGCCGCACCGTGGTCCACGAACGCAACTCCGACCAGTCCCGGTCCAACCGGCACCCGCAGCTCCGCGCTGGCCAACGCCATCCGGTCGCCCCGAATCGAATACAAATCGTAGCCCCGCAACAGGTCGAATCCGCCCAGGAAAAACTGCTCCGAAAGAGGCAGGCTACCGGTCGCACTTCCCAGCATCATCCGCACCGCAAACGTCGTACCTGGCTTGCCCGGAAAACCGATCGGTTGATATCGCCGCAAGTCGGCCGAGATCTTGCGGAACGAACGCTCGCCTCCGAAGACCGTCCCGGCTTGCTCCCAGTTGCCTTGGACCAAGAAGCCCCGACTCGGGTAGTCGGCTTTGTTGCGATGGTCCCACTCGGCCTGCAATCCCACAGCACCGACCCGGGCATTGGACGACTGCCATTCGGACTGGGGAACTCCCAAACGATCGGGGAGCGGATCGTAACCGACTCGATCCGCCCGTACGGTTCCGAACACATTGAACTGCGAGACGACAGCCCCGCCCACGCGAAGCGAGCTCCCCTTGCGACGTTCGTAATTGCGGATTGTCTCCAGATTCGAATTGAACGTCGGAAGAAAGATCGTGTTTTGATCGTAGACCGATAGATCCCACGCCAACTGCCCGCGGCGCCCCGGTGGACGGCCGAATCCAAACTGGAACGCCTGACGCGCACTCTCCTGGGCGTAGCTTCCATCCGACTGGAGGACGATCCGCGCCCAACGTTGCCAGTCCAGACGCACCTTGTCTCCCGAGCCGAGGAAATTACTGTCCGACAAACTGACAAAACCGATGAAGCCGGTGCCATCCCCGTACCCCACGGTCGCCGCGACATTGCCGGTCTGGGCCTCCTTGACCTTCACCACCAGATCGACAACGCCGACCTCCGCATTCTCGGCCTCGTCCGGTACTCGTGCCGAGACCAGGACATCGTCGAAAATGCCGAGGCGCGCCAGTCGCTCCCGATCCTGTTGGGCCACCTGCTCACGCCAGACGCTTCCGGGACCGAGTTGCAGGACACGTTCGATCGTGCCGACCCGAGAACGGGTATTCCCGGTGACAACCAACTTGCGGATGCGTCCCTCGGCGACTGTCACCACCGTGCGACCCGGTTGATCGTCGATGGTAAGCACTTTCGCGAGGGAAAAGCCTACCCTGCGATAGGCAGTTTCGACCACCTCCGCGATCCGCCGTCGGTCCACCGTTCCGGGTTGCGACTGAAGTGTCCGGAGCGCCTGCTCCAGCATAGCAGGCGGGACGGCTTGCACCCCGACCCATTCAAATTGTTGGGCCCGCGCGTCCACGGCAGCAGCGGCCAGCATTCCGGCACAAACCAAGGTGTTGATCGGCAATCGTCGCATCGGTACTCTCAATTCATGGAAGCCAGCAAAAAGCCCCACCGATCATCGGCAGGGCTTTGTTCACGGATCGGTCGGATCGGAGTCCTAACGTTGTACAACCCCGACCAACAACGCGGTTGCGATCCAGGCGATCGCGATGATCCGCGTGTAGTTCGACAACACGTCGTCGAATCCCGCCTTGCCACGGAAATTGCCACCAGGTGTATTGGTGACACCGCCTCCGAAACCTTCGTTCTTGGGAGTCTGCGCACTCACCACGAAAATGAGCATTGCAGAGAGCAGGAAGAGGATGACGGTCAGGATGATGGCGAGGACGCCCATTTATTTCGTCTCGCCGTCCGTGTCCGACTTGGTTTGGGATTCCGACTTTTCCTCATCGGTGACCGATTTCTTGAATTCGCGGATGCCTTCGCCGAGCCCTTTGGCCAGTTGCGGGATCTTCGTGCCACCAAACAAGAGGATGAACACCCCGGCGGCGATCAACCAACCCTCCCAACCGGTCCAGTAGCCAAATGTGGTCAACATACTCTTCTTGCTCCTTATCGCCGGGCTCAAGCAGCCGGCGTCGAAACGGTCTCTGCCTCGGGGGCATCCGCCACCATTGCGGTCGACTCGACGATATCCGAAGCCGGCGTCTCGACGCCGGTCCGCTTACGATTGCGAGGGGACTTGGGTTCCACCACAGAATCCCCGGAAGCCTCCCCCGACTCGGTGACAATCTCCGTCGCCTTGCGGCGGGGGCGGCGCGGCTTGGGTTCGGCGCTGGAAACCGTGTCGGCACTCTCAGGGCCGATCGCCCCGACTTCGTCGCCAGCATCAGCCGTGTCTACCTTGCGGGTACGCTTGCGCTTGGGTTTCTCAACCGCGGAGGCATCGGCGTCGGATGACCCCGCCACCTCGGCCGCGACTGCGTCGTCGGCAGTCCCACCCTCGAGCGCCATCGGCGCGTGGTGATCCAAACCGTACTGGTCGAGCGGCGTGTCCGACGATGGCGTGTACGAATACGACGACGCACTGTCGTACCGCGACGAATTGTAGTAGTCGTACGACGACGTGTGGCTGTCGATATCCAAGGCGCGTTGCATGTCGCCCGACATCTTCCGCAATTCACGCATGGCAGAACCGAGTTGCCGACCGATGTCCGGCAACTTCTGCGGGCCGAAGACGATCAGCGCGACCACCAGAACGATGATCAAGGTTTGCGTGCTAAGAAAGGCGAACATACCCATGGTCGAAAACTCTAACGTCGGATTATATCGCGGGCCCCGACTGCCCTTCAAGGAATTCCGCCGCTTGACACGGGGTCGGCGGTGACGTAAAATCCGGTCGCTGTTCCGCCCAGATGGTGAAATGGTAGACACGCCAGTTTCAGGAGCTGGTGCCGCAAGGCGTGCGAGTTCGAGTCTCGCTCTGGGCATCGCCCGGTCTTCCCCGGAAGACCGGGTTTTTGTTTGCGTCCGCGCCCGCGCGCGCTCGTCAGCGCGAGGAACGGCGCCGACGACGCCTCGGGGCCGGTTCTTC
>CAZYBA010000240.1:0-256 GCA_964646105.1 uncultured Armatimonadia bacterium | reverse complement strand
TGCGTCGGCGAACAAATCACGCACCAACTTTTCTTCGATCGGGGCCAGATTCCCCGACATCACCAACGCATGCGGGACCGGCCGAGACGGCAGATTCGGGGCGGAATGCCCGTAGGCCAACACCTTGCCGTCGTAAACAATCGACGTTGAAAATCCACTGTCCATCAGGAATGCTTCCTGAACCCCGGCAGCGGCCGCGCCCCGCGCCAGCATGGTGGTCGTGATGACGTCCCGCGAAGCCCCGAAGACAATCTCG
>CAZYBA010000239.1:0-5492 GCA_964646105.1 uncultured Armatimonadia bacterium | reverse complement strand
GACACCAAGGGCTACATCTACACCGGGGAATCGCGTTATCCGTTCGCGTGGACATTCCGCGATTGGGTGATCGGCGCGCTCAACCGTGACATGCCGTACGACCGTTTCCTTCGGATGCAGATTGCGGCGGACTTGTTGCCTCGCGACTCCGACGCGGACTTGGCGGCGCTGGGTTTCTTCACGGTGGGGCGGCGTTTTGTCAACAATGTCCCGGATGTGATCGACGACCGGATCGACGTTTTGACTCGCACGACCCTGGGCCTCACGGTTTCGTGCGCCCGTTGCCACGACCACAAATTCGACCCGATTCCGACCACCGACTACTACGCGCTCTATCAGGTCTTGGTGTCGTCGACCGAGCGGTTTGTTCCCATCACGGGCCAGCGTCCCGACCCCGCCGGTGCGTATGCGGTGGAATTGCGGACTCGGGAACGTGCGCTTGCGGATGCGTTCCAGAAGTCCCGGGCCGAGGCGCAGGACCGGATGCGGCGTCAGGCCGCGTTGTACTTGGCGGCGGTTCCCAAGGTGGCGGACCTGCCTGGCAACGACTTTTACGTGATTTTGGCGGACGACGAGGTCAATCCGGCTTTGGTGCGGCATTGGAAGGAGTGGCTGGACAGTCGTGCGAAACCGTCGCATCCGGTGCTGGGCGCCTGGGCCGTGTATGCGTCGCTTCCGTCCGGCGAGTTTGGGAAGCGGGCCAAACAGGTGACGGTTTCCAGGGACTGGGTTGCGCCGGTGCGTGCGCTGTTCCAGACTCCGCCGGCGTCGATGGACGAGGTGGCGCAGCGTTACGGCGAGTTGTTCACGCGGGTGGACAAGAGCTCCCGGGAACGACGGGCGGCGGGTGGCGACGGGGTTTTGGCCGACCCTGCGGACGAGGCGGTGCGTCAGGTCCTGTACGGCCCGGACTCGCCGACCGTGGTCCCGGATTTGTCGATCGACGAAGTGGAGTTCTTGTTCAACCACTCGACGCGCGAGCGGTTGCAGAACCTCAAGGGCAAGGTCGACCAGTGGATGTGCGACTCGCCCGAGACACCGCCCCACGCGCTGGCGCTTTCGGAACTGCCTGCGCCGCGCGCCCAGCATGTCTACCGTCGCGGGGATCCGCGTTTGGTCGGGGAGGCGGTGTCTCCGCATTTTCCAGTGGCGGTGGGTCCGAACGGGGGGAAGGCGCTTGGCGGCGGGGCGGGACGTCGTGCGCTGGCGCGATGGATCGCCGATCCGTCCAATCCGCTGACGGCCCGGGTGGCGGTGAACCGGATTTGGATGCACCATTTCGGGAAGGGGTTGGTGCGGACCCCGTCGGACTTCGGTACCCGTGGCGAGGTGCCGACCCATCCCGAGTTGCTCGACTGGCTGGCGTCCGAACTGGTGCGTGGCGGTTGGTCGCAGAAACGAATCCACCGGATGATCCTTCTGTCGCGGACTTGGCGTCAGGGACAGGCTACCGATCCGAAATCGCGCCGTGTCGATCCGGACAACCGGTTCTGGGCCCGCCGCGACAGCCGGCGGATGGATTTGGAGTCGATGCGCGATTGTGCGTTGCAGGCTTCCGGCGAGCTTGACCGCACCCCCGGAGGTCGTTCGGAGACCCTGTTCGGGACCAAGGAATCGATGCGGCGCAGTGTTTACGGGCGGCTGGACCGGCAGAAGGTGGATGGTCCGTACCGGATTTTCGATTTTGCGAATCCGGACCAGCACACGCCGCAGCGCCACGAGACAACAGTTCCGCAGCAGGCGTTGTGGTGGCTGAATGGTCCGTTCGGGGCGGCGCGGGCCCGGGCCTTGGCGTCGCGTGCCACTGCGGGCAATGGTTCGGACGAAGCGGCGGTGGATGCGCTTTACGGGTTGCTGTTTCAGCGCAAACCCGATGCTTCCGAGCGGGTGTCGGCGGTGGAATTCGTGACGGCCGAGCGGGGGATGTCGCGCGACGCGGGGGCGTCGACGTTGGATCCGGTGGCGCGTTTGGCGCAGGTGCTGTTGATGTCGAACGGGTTCAGCCATGTCGACTGACAATTGTGCGCGGAATTCCGGTCTCGAAGCCGTTGCGACCTGTGTTGGAAGTCGGCGAAACGGCAGTTCGGGTAGGCGGGGAACTGAGGCGACGGAATGGGTGGCGAGATGAGATTCGACGACGGGGCGATGCGCGCGGCGCGTGAACTACTCGACCGGCGTACGTTGCTGGCGCGCACCGGCATGGGCATGGGAATGGTGGGCCTCGCGCCGTTGCTGATGTCGGATGCGACGGCATCGGATCGAACCGGGGAGGGTGCCGGACCGCATTTCGCGCCCAAGGCCAAGCGTGTCATCCACCTGTTCATGAACGGTGGCCCGAGCCAGGTCGATACGTTCGACTACAAGCCCGAACTGGCCAAGTATGCCGGTAAGCCGCTTCCCACCGGAAATCTGCAGACCGAGCGCAAGACAGCAGGGGCGTTTCCGTCCCCGTTCCGATTCGACCGCTACGGCAAGAGCGGCATCTGGGTTTCGGAGATTTTCAAGGAGACAGCCGGCTGCATCGACGACATTTGCGTGGTGAATTCGATGCAGGCGCAGATTCCCAACCACGAGCCGTCGCTGATGCTGATGAACTGCGGCGATGCGGTGCAGACCCGCCCGTGCATGGGCAGCTGGATCACGTACGGGTTGGGGTCGGCGAACCGGAATCTACCGTCGTTTGTGGTGTTGTGTCCGGGCGGGTTTCCGATCAAGGACGCGGAGAACTGGCGTTCGGCGTTCCTTCCGGGGGCGTACCAGGGGACGTTTGTGGATACGCAGCACGCCGATGTCGAGAAGTTGATCGAGAACATCCGCAGTCCGCATGCCGATTCCGCTACCCAGCGTCGTCAGCTGGATTTCCTGCGCACGCTCAACGAAAAGCACAGGCGCGGGCGCCCGGGCGACACGGCGCTGGATGCGCGGATTGCGTCGTTCGAGCTGGCGTACCGGATGCAGTCGGAGGCGTCGGATGCCTTCGACACCAGCAAGGAGCCGGAGTCGGTGCGCAAGATGTACGGCGAGGGAACGATGGCGCGGACCATTTTGACGGCGCGTCGGTTGGTGGAGCGGGGGGTGCGGTTCGTGCAGATCTGGCAGGGCGCGGGTCAGCCTTGGGACAACCACGACGACATTCTGGAGCACCAGCGGTTGGCTCGGACCATCGACCAGCCGATCGCGGCGTTGTTGAAGGACCTGAAGCAGCGCGGAATGCTGGAAGACACGCTGGTGGTCTGGGGCGGGGAATTCGGGCGCACACCAGTGGTGGAAGTGACGGGGAAGTCGTACGGCCGCGACCACAACAGCTATGGATTTTCGATGTGGCTGGCGGGCGGCGGCGTGAAGGGCGGCCATGTTTACGGCGCCACGGACCCGTTTGGCTTTCGTGCGGAGAAGGATGTGGTGCCGGTGCACGACCTGCATGCCACGATTCTGCACTTGCTGGGATTCGACCACAAGCGGTTGACATTCCGGTATGCAGGCCGCGATTTCCGATTGACCGATGTCCACGGCAATGTGGTGCAGGGGATGCTGGCCTGAGAACCGGGTAGGCACCGATGTGAGGCTTGGATTCGGTCCCGGGCTGTCGTTGGAGAGAATCGGGCCGCGGGATGCGGTTTCGGTGAACGTCGGCGCAACCCGCGGGGCGGTGGGTTGGGGGCATGTCGAGGGGCACCGCCGGGCTGCCGGCCCTGCCTTTTTATTGCAACTGGGTTTCGTTTATTTCTCGCGGGACTTGCGTGAATCGGGTACAAAGATCCTGTGAGAAATTCCGGCTTTTTGGCGATGGCGTTGGTGCTGGGCGCGGCACCGCGGTTGTTCGCGCAGCAGGTAAATCCTGCCGATATCCAGCGCCATGTCGACTATCTTGCTTCGCCGGCCCTGCAGGGCCGCGGTTCGGGCGAGGCGGGCAATGACACGGCGGCGCGTCACATTGCCGAACATTTCCGGCGTCTGGGGCTCAAGCCTCTTGGGACTTCTCGCCAGCGGGATCCAGCCTCCAAGGCGAACGGCACCGGCTTCTTTCAGCCATTCACGTTCCCGACCGGAGTGGTTGCCGACCCGAAGAGTCGTTTTGAGATGTCGGTGATGGGGATGTCCTGGCGGGAGCGTGCCGGCGCGCAGTGGCAGGTGCACCCGCTTTCCGGGAGCGGCGACGCCCGGGGCGAAGTGGTTTACGTGGGGGGCAAGGGTCAGGACGCCGACTATGCGGGGGTGGATGTCCGCGGCCGGGTGGTGTTGATGGTTGCGGGTTCGGGCAATGCCGCGGTCGAGATTCCCGGTCGCGCTGCGGTCGCCCGGTCGAAGGGCGCGTCCGCGGTGCTGGTGGTGCCGTCGGTTCCGGGCAAGGCCGGGCTGTCGGTCGGGGGAGATTTGGCCAGTACGGACGCCGGCATTCCGATCGTCATGGTGCTCCGCGAGACGGCGGCGGGTTGGTTGCGGGGTTCGGGCCGTTCGCTCGAGTCTCTCGAGTCTGATTCCAAGACGATTGCCACGTCGCTGAACTGCAATCTCTCGCTGGCGGTGCGCAAGGTGGTGAAGACCACGGCGAACGTCGCGGGCTGGCTCGAGGGTTCGGATCCGGCGCTCAAGGACGAAGTGGTGGTGGTCGGCGCACACATGGACCATTTGGGAATGGGCGGATCGCATTCCCTGTCCGATGAAAAGACCCCGCAGATTCATCCCGGCGCCGACGACAACGCGTCCGGAACTTCGGCGGTGATGGCGCTTGCGTCCGAGCTCTCCCGCCCGGCGTATCGCCCTCGGCGCAGCGTGCTCTTCCTGTGCTTTTCCGGAGAGGAGCTCGGCCTGCTCGGTTCGGCGCACTATGTGCGCAACCCGTTGGTGCCGATCGAGAAGACCATCGCGATGTTGAATATGGACATGGTCGGACGGATGAAGGACAACCAGCTTTCCGTGATCGGCAGCGGAACCGGGTCGAGTTGGGATTCGATTCTGGACGGCCTGGGTGCGGCCAAGGAGTTTACGTTGCGCAAGGACGAGGGCGGCTTCGGCGGGAGCGACCATCAATCGTTTGCGAACGCCAAGGTGCCGATCCTCTTCTTCTTCACGGGATTGCATGCCGACTACCACAAGCCTTCCGACACGCCGGAAAAGATCAATGCGGCCGATACGGCGCGCATCGCCAGTTTTGTCGGCAGGGTGACCCGTGCGGTGGCGGACAACCCGGTCCGCCCCGAGTTCCGTGTGGTTCAGGCACCGGCATCACCGGGCCGCATGCGCGCTCGGGCGTCGTTGGGATTAGGTGGCGGGCGTGGTCGGGGTTTTGCTGGGCGGGGTCCGCCCGGGCAGCCCTGCGGAAAAGGCGGGTTTGAAGGCCGGTGACATCCTGATCGAGTTCGCGGGCCGGCCGGTCCGCAATGTCGAGGAATATACGTTCGCCTTGTCGGAGCACGGTCCTGGCGAGACGGTTTCGATCAAGGTGAAACGTGGCGAAGCGATCGTGGAAGTGAAGGCGGTGCTGGCGGAAA
>CAZYBA010000238.1:0-5493 GCA_964646105.1 uncultured Armatimonadia bacterium | reverse complement strand
GGGTCTTGCCTTGGCTGAAAACGACCTCCGCGCGTCCCGTGCGCAGGGCGCGATGGGTGTCGAGCTGGGCAAAGTCGAGGGAATCGTCAATCGGGAGGCGGCGCAGGGCGGAGAGGGCGTCGTCCACAGAGACATCCCCGATGGCGACTCCCTTGAGGAGTGATTCGACGCGTTGGGCATCCATTGCTTAATGGGGGTCCGTTTCCAATGCAATTCCGGCGTTGAGCGAGCCGGTGCGGTAGCCGAGCAGATCGGCGGCGACATGGGTCCAGCCGAGGGCGCGCAGTTGGTTGTGGACCGCGGCGGCGATGTCGGGTTCGACCAGCTTCGCGAGTTCCTCGGGGGCCACTTCGATGCGGGCGACCGTATCGTGATGGCGGACACGGAGTTGGCGGAATCCGAGGTCGCGCAGGAAGTTTTCGGCGGCTTCCAATCGGCGCAGCAGGTCGGGGGTGACCGGGGTGCCGTAGGGGATCCGGGAAGCCAGGCAGGCCATGCCGGGTTTGTCCCAGGTAGCCAGGCCGCGGCGTCGTGACAGGAAGCGGATTTCGGCCTTGGACAAATCGACATCCTGCAACGGGGCGACAGCCCCGTGTTCGCGCGCGGCGCGTGCGCCCGGGCGGTGGTCGCCACGATCGTCGGCGATCGCTCCGTAGGCGATGTGCCGGGCGTCGCTCTGCTCGGCAACCTTGCGCAGATGGATGAAAAGTTCGTCCTTGCAGTGGAAGCAGCGGTCCACCGGGTTGGGGACATAGTCGGGGTTTTCGCCCTCGGCCGTCTGCACTTCGCGCAGCGGAATTCCGATGCGCCCGGCGAGCGCCACGGCGTCGGCGTGCTCGCGTTCGGGGTAGGACGGCGAAACGGCAATCACGGCGATGGCGCGTTCCCGGAGGACCTCGTGCGCCACCGCGGCGAGGTAGGCGGAATCGACCCCGCCACTGTAGCCGATGACCAGCGATCCGAGCGCCTCGAGACATTCGATCAGGCGCGCTTCCTTGGCCAGTGCCAGGGTGTCGTCGACACGGTTCGACTGCAGGGAGATTAGGGACATGTCCACGATCCAGAATACCGGTCCCGGGTATCGCGGCACAAGGACCGTGTCGCAGGCGATCGTCCGGGGGCGGCTTCCGCGAGGATGCGACAAACCACAACTGTCCCTGCAGCGCCAGCGCCGGTCGGCGCAATCGGCAAAATCAAGTACTCGTAGAAATACCTGTTTTTCGGTACTTCCTGAAAAACCCAGTATTTTTACCGGCGTCAAGCCCCACCCTTACCCAGCAATATTGCGGGACAGCAAAATTACTGGGTTTGTCCATCCGTGCCTGTTGCGTCCCGCGGCGGTCCGGATTGGGAAAGGGGTTGTCGGATGTCCTTGCGAAGCCACGCGTTCTCGGCAATTGGTACGTTGTGTGCTCTCGGTGCGGCAGGCGTGGTCCACGCCCAGTCCGTGGAAGTGCACGGCGCCCCGAGCGGCAATTATTCGTCGGCGTGGAGCCTTCTCGACCGGTACGTTTTTTCGTCCAGTTTCGAGATCCTCGATATCGGGATGTTCAACTGGAGCAATGCGGCCACCGCCGCGCCGATGTCGGTGTCCTTGCTCAAGAACGGTTCCCTGGTTCAGACCTTGTCCTCGACCGGCGGCGCGGTGTTCGCCCAGTGGCAATGGCTGACAGTCGGGACTCCCATCCAGGTGGTCAGCGGCGATGTTTTCGACGTGCTGATGAATTCGGGAAATCCGAACTACTACGCCTATGCGTTCACCAATGCCAACCCGCAGCCGGGGGTGACCTTTGCCCACTACCAAAACGTGAATACCGGAGTCGATGCGGCGACCTTGGCGTCCGGGTCGGCGTACACGAATTTCTCGTCATCGAACCTGCGGATCCAGCCGTATTCCGGCGGAACAACAGGCGGCGGCACCATCGGCGGCGGCACCACGACCGGTGGGGGCACCACAACGGGCGGCGGCACCACGACCGGCGGTGGCACCACGACTGGCGGCGGCGGCTCGGTTCCCGAACCCGGTCCGTTGACAACCTTCGGCGTGCTCGGAACCGGCCTGGCGCTGGTCTCCCTGCGCGCACGCCGCAAACAAGCCTGAAACCCTCTGCGTTACGGTCTCCACACCCTGAATCCGCTTGTCGATGGGTTCGGGCGGTGAATCACAACCGCGCCCCGGAACTCCCCGTCTCCGGGGCGGTACCATGATCCGCGTGGGGCCGGCTCGAACTGGCTCCCGGGGAGAACCACCACCATGCGCGTCGCCTTCGGGCTCTCTGCCGACTACGCCGCCCTCGATTCGGGTGGCAAGGCCACGTTGGTCGGTCTGTTCACGGTCCTCAATGTCGCCGACCTGCCGGCGGTCCATCCACGGCTGTACCTCTTGGTTGGTTTCGATCAGGAACCCGACGACGTGGGGCGGCATATCCCGTTCGAAATCCATTGGAACGACCCGGATGGACGTCGGATGCGCCAGTGCGGCCACGGCACGGTCCATGTTGCCAGCCATGCCACCGACGGTCCGGCACGCACCACCATTGCGCTGCCGGTCGACGGATTGCAGGTCGGTGTGCACGGACCCCACGCGTTCACGGTCGAGATTCCTGGACAACCGCCGTTCGAAATCCCGGTTTACGTCGGGCCGCTGCCCAAGTCGTAAGCCCTCGCCGACGTCCGGCGGGTCCCCCGGGCCCCCCGGGAATTGGTTGACGTCACCGATTGACGCGGACCTCGTGAACGGCCCGATGGCCCCCCGGTCCATGCTGATTCGTCGCGAGTGCCGCGTGGGATTCCCGCGGATGCGAACTCCCGGCGCAATCGGGGCCGAGTCGGCACTGCCGCGGAGATTTGCACACGGTTTGAATCCCTGAACGTTGGTGTGTGCTCTGCTTTTGCAGAACACCTTTCCACGAGAGGAAAAGCAAATTCAATGAACACCACCATGAATTCCCAGGAACTGCAGCGACGACTCGCCGCCGGGGAACGGTACCAACTGATCGATGTCCGCTCTGCGCGTGAGTACGCCGAGGGCCATGTTCCCGGCGCGATGAACCTGCCTATGGACGAAGCCGAAGCCCGCATCGACGACATGCGCCCGCACGATCCGGTGGTTCTGGTCTGCCAGAGCGGCAAGCGTGCGTCGATGACCTGCGACCTGCTCAAGCCCCACCGCGGCGACGTGATTGTCCTCGAGGGAGGCACCAATGCGTGGATGGAGTCCGGTTTCCCGGTGGTTCGCTCGGTCCGCACCCGCCTGCCGCTGATGCGCCAGGTGCAGCTGATCGCCGGCCTGCTGGTGGTTACCGGTGCCGCCTTGGCCCTGACAGTCGCGATCGCTTGGATCGGACTGGCGCTTTTCGTCGGACTGGGCCTGACCCTCGCCGGTGCCACTGGATTCTGCGGCATGGCGGTTCTTCTCGAGAAGATGCCGTGGAACCGCCCGGCCAAGGGCGCCCCCGCCGGTTCCACGCCGGCCTGCGCCAAATAAACAGGTCCGGTCGGGGCGGGTTTTTCCGTCGGGACCCAACCGCCCCGTTCAACCTGTTTTCGGAATTACCCGGATTGGTGTAACGCACCTCGGGACAAGCCCCCGGCATCCACGACCGGCGGCGGAGATCCAACCATGTTTTTCCAACCCTATTATTTGGGCTGCCTCGCCCATGCGTCCTATCTCATCGCCGGCAACAACGGCGAAGCGGCGGTCATCGACCCGCGACGGGATGTGGAGGAATACCTCGCCGACGCCGAAAAGGCGGGCCTGAGCATCCGCTATGTCATCGAGACCCACTTGCATGCCGACTTTGTCTCCGGCCATGTCGAACTCGCCCGCCGCACCGGCGCCACCATCCTGATGGGCCCGAACTCCGGTGCCGGCTTTGCGCACCGGGCCATTGTCGACGGCGAAACAATCTCCCTCGGCGACCTCGCGTTGACATTCCTGCACACCCCGGGTCACACGCCGGAAGGGATGACCATCCTGGCCGAAGCCCCCGGGCAACCGTCCCGTCTGTTTACCGGCGACACCCTCTTCCTCGGCGATGTCGGCCGTCCCGACCTGGTGGGTGCCAAAGGGTACACCGCCGAGCAAATGGCCGAGATGCTCTACACGTCGCTAAGGGAAAAGATTCTCCCCCTTCCCGGCGAGACGGAAGTCTGGCCGGCGCACGGGGCCGGGTCGGCGTGCGGCAAGAACCTCTCCGACGAGCGCGTGTCCACCTTGGAAATCCAGAAAGCCGTCAACATCCCGCTGCGGATGGCGGCGGACTCCAACCTGGACGGCTTTGTGCATTACGCCACCGAAGGCCTCGGCGCGCCGCCGGCGTACTTCTTCCATGACGCTGCCCGCAACCGCGAGGGCGGGGCCGATGTCGAGGAAGTGATCGCCCGGGCCAAGGCCCTGTCCGCTCCGGAGGTGGAAGATCTGTCCGAGGAAACCACGCTGGTGCTGGATACCCGCGCCACGGGGCTCTTCAAGCAAGGCCACGTTCCCGGTGCGATCGAGGTCCAGCTCGACGGCAATTTTGCCCCGTATGTTGGTGCGGTGATGCCCCCGCTCGCGCCGGTGGTTGTGGTGGCGGAGCCGGGCCGGGAACGCGAGGCGATGACGCGACTGATCCGGGTGGGTTACGAAAACATTGTCGGGTGGCTGGAAGGCGGTATGGACGCGTGGGTGGCGGCGGGCGGGGAAATCGCCACGGCGAAGGCAGTGGAGCCCGCCGAGTTCCGCAGGCAAGTGGAAGCCGGCACTGCGCCCCAGATGCTGGATGTCCGGACGCCGGGGGAGTGGGAAGCGGGCCATGTGGACGGCGCGTTGCATATTCCTCTCGCCGAGTTGCCCGCCCGGTTGGCGGAAGTTCCCGTGGGGCCGATCGCGGTACTTTGCGGTTCGGGCTACCGCTCCGCCATCGCCCAGTCGCTTTTGCTGCGCTCCGGGCATCGGGATGTTGTGGACATTTTGGGCGGTTGGAAAGCCTGGACCGCGGCGGCGTAATCTGGACCGTTGCCTGACCGAGTGCCGGGAATCCGAACGGGTTCCAGGCACCCGGTTTTGGGGGACATGGGGAATGTCCCGCGCGAGGGGAGAGTACCGGTGGAGAATCGACAATCGAACGGTTTGAATCGGCAAACCAGACCGTCCACAGTGTTGTGGGCACTGGGAACGTTGGTGGCGGCGGGATGGGTGTCGCCTGTCTTGGCGCAGGGGCCGCCTCCGGGACGCGGTCCCAACCAGCCCGACATGCGCACCATCCACGCCCTCTTCGCCGAACGCGAGGTCATGCAGATCGGCGAGCCCATCGTGCTCAAAACGCTGAACCACCTGCTGGGCCAATCGGCCCTCGACTAATCACATCCGCTCCGTCGTCTGAATGCCGAGAAGGCCCAGACCGGTCTTCAGGACGCGGCTGGTGGCTTCGCAGAGGGTGAGGCGTGTGTTGCGAGCGGTGCCTTCGGCGCGGAGGACGTGGCAGGCTTCGTAAAAGCTGTGGTAGGTGT
>CAZYBA010000237.1:4977-5529 GCA_964646105.1 uncultured Armatimonadia bacterium | reverse complement strand
ACTGAAGTACCCGTCCCGTGGCCTCGTTCCTCGGCCGCCCGTCTTCGACGGGACCGAGGGGTGTGAGGCTTAGCTGGGTTGCGGAGGGCACTCCACTTCCGGGTCGTGAACAACCCGGCCAGACGGCCTCGTTCCACGACCGATCGTCTTCGATGGGAGCGTGTTGCTGTTGCGTTGCGCGCCCTATTTTCCGGGGGATGAATCCCCCGGCTGACGGCCTTCGGCCATGATTTCGGCGGAAGCAGGTGCGTCGATCATGGCGTGCGCGCTGATGGAGGCGCAAAGGCAACCCGGGGGATCGCAGGGCACACCCTGTGGTTGCCCGTTCCGGTGATCTCGAGCAACGGTGTTGGCGGCGCCGGTCCACGGTGGAGGAGGCATTCCCGGGACGTTCTCGGATGCTCCGGGTCAAGTGGCGAATGGCGCGGGTGTTTCTCGCCAAATCGGGGGTCAAAAACGCCGTTTGGATTTTGCAACACACCCACCCCCCCCCCCCCCCACCCCCCCCCCGCCCACCGCGCCTCGACCATCCCCCCCCCCCCCTCCCCCAAA
>CAZYBA010000237.1:0-4967 GCA_964646105.1 uncultured Armatimonadia bacterium | reverse complement strand
CCCAACCCACCCTGGGTTATCGGCGATTGGACGTTTTCGCCAGCATTTTCAACAAAGATCATGCAACCTCGGTAGGAACGGATGCACCGGCGCCATCACGCCTCAACCGTCCGGGACACACCCCATCCGCTTGGGACGAAACCTGTTCCCGAGTCCAGCAACGCCGGGTCATCCGCGTCAACCCATTCACCGCGGACAATCCCAGCCGGATCGGTCGCGATCATCCCGGGCCTCAAGCAACTCCGTCGGCGGGAATTCCTGAAACCCCCGTGCGCGTTACCGCTCTGAACCCGAACCACCTCAACCCGGAAAATCCCGCGGGCTCGAATTCCGGGGCACCTTCCGAAACACCACTCTGCAGTGCCGCCGAGGTCGCGATCAACTCCGACCCTTTTTCACACACTGGCGGGAATTCCCGACCTCCCGTCGCAACACCGCCCCGATCCCGAACTACCCCAACCTCAAAAACCCCGCCGGCGGGAATTCCCGAACAGCCGCCGCGGTACACTTGACTAGGGAAAACCCGTGGGAAATCCACCGGTTTCCCAACCCCCGGCCATGAACGCCACGCAACGCGTCCGCCTCACCGCCATCGCCCCGGAAGCCTACCGGCACCCCCTCGACCAAAAGGCCGCCAGCGCCCTGCGCGCCGTGCCCGGGTTCGAACGCGCCGTCGCCTGGTTCTCCGCGCAAAGCATCGAACGCTACCTCTTTCACGAAACCTGCGCGTCGTCCGTCCGGGTCACCCCCAAGCAATGCGGGGCCATCCACCGGCTCCTCACCGAAGCCTGCGACACCCTCGATCTGGACGTCCCCAACCTCTTCCTGTCCCAGACCCCGATCGCCAACGCCTTCGCGTTCGGACAAGCACAACCCACCCTGGTCCTGCACACCGGTCTGGTCGAACTCCTCGACGACAACGAACTGCGCGGCGTGATCGCCCACGAACTCGGCCATGTCCACTGCGGACACTCCACCCTGCGCCTGATGGGACTGTTGCTCGTCATGGCGGGACGACTCGGCGGGATGCGCCTGGGCGCCCCAGACCTGCTCACCGTTCCGCTTCAGGCTGCCCTGCTCGACTGGATGCGCAACGCCGAATACAGCGCCGACCGGGCCGCGGTCCTCGGCACCCAAGACCCGGAAGTCGTCTTCTCCGCCCTGTTCAAACTCACCGGGGGCTCGCCCAAGGTGTTCGCGCAGATGGACCGGGACGAATACCTGCGCCAAGCGGCCGACTACGCGCCCGGGAACGAATCCCGGATCGACAAGGTATTCAAAACCCTGATCGAAACCGAAAAAACCCACCCGATCCCCGTGCTCCGCGCCCGCGCAGTCCTCGAATGGGGACAATCCGACCAATACCGCGACATCATCGCCGGCCGGTACCAACGTCGTGGCGAGACCCCGGGCACCGCAGTGGACCGCCGCCGCTGCACCGCCTGCGGCGAATGGACTCCGGTGAGCTTCTCGTTCTGCACCCGCTGCGGGCATGCGAACGAGGCGGGCGACATCGATTCCCGGAATCAGGGCGACCCTGTGTCGCAGACTGGGGACACGGCGAATTACGCGGAGGTCGGAACCGGTGACGAGGGAACCGATGCCTGAGACACGCACCTGCTTTGTCTGCGGCAAATCCCACGAGCGATCGTCCCGGGTCTGCGCCGAATGCGCCGCCGCCTACGGTCCCGACCGACCGTTCGCGCCCCTGCCCGAACTGCCCGCCAACGCAGTCCAGTCTGTCGTACCGACCCCGACCGGGAACATCGACCTTCCCCTTGGCGATCCATCCGTCCCCACACCCGGGTGGGACGATGACATATTCGCCCCTCCCGTCGCCCCTCCCCCTCCCGCACCGCCCCGCGGCATTCCCATCCCGCCCCAGCTCCAACCCAAGCCAAGCGACACTTCCACCGAAAAACCCGCTGCGGTGAAGGAAGCGGTCCCGGAAACTGTGCGCTGCGGCGAGTGCGGCAAGCCCTCCGAACCCGGCTTTTCGTTCTGCACCGGCTGCGGCGCCGACCTTCCCGGTTCGGCAGCCGTCCCGAAAGGCAAAAACGTTCCGGTTTCCCAAGGCGAACGGCTTCACGAGAACGAAGCCGAGCCGGTGGGGGATTTGTCCGCAACGGTTACCCAAGGCATCCGCGACACCCGTGCCCGGGTCCGTCGAATTGCCGAGGCGTACGACAACGCTGTGGCGGCGGCTGGTAACGAAGTCCGCGGTGGTCAGCGCCAAATGCAGCGCCCTGTCGAGCACAACGACGAAGTTGAGCACGACGAGGCACAGGCCGCCAAACCGGTCAGTCCGTTCGCACACGGGGTTCTGTCGTTTTTCTTCCCGGGTGTCGGGCAGATCCTGAACGGCCAACCGGGCAAGGGTTTTCTACTCATTGTCGCTGGCTTTGTCAGCGTGATGGCGTGGGGACTGGGACCGTGGGCCATCCCGATCGTGGTGGCACGGATGCTGGTGGCCCTGGACGCCTACCGGATCGCCAGCCGCCGCCTCGCCGGCGATGCCATCGACCCGAACGAATGGGACCTGACCTGAACCCCTCCCGCCGCCGTGTCGGAATTCTGGGCGGGTCGTTCGATCCGATCCATTTCGGCCATTTGCGCCTCGCCGAGACCATGCGCGAGGCACTTGCGCTCGACACGGTCCTGTTTGTTCCGGCGCAAGTCTCGCCGTTCAAGACCGGCCGCACCTCCACCCCCGCCGCCCTGCGGGCGAAAATGGTGGGTGCCGCCATCGACGACAACCCGTTGTTCCAGATGTGGACCGGTGAACTCGAACGTCCCGGCCCCAGTTTCACGGTCGACACCCTGCGCCAACTGACCGACGAACTCCCGGACGACCAACTGTGGCTGCTTGCCGGCACCGATGCGGTTCGCGATTTGCCGCTGTGGCGGGAACCGGAAACCATTGTGCGGTTGGCGCGGATCGCGGTCGCGGCACGGCCGGGCACCGACCCCGTCGATGCCCTTGCCGCCCTTCCCGAAACCTGGCGCGAGCGGGTCGATTTCGTCACCATGACCCCCGTCGATCTCGCGTCCACAGACCTCCGTCAGCGGGTGGCATCGGGACGATCGATCCGGTACCTTGTCCCACCGTCGGTAGCCGAGATTATCGACGTCAACGATTTGTACAAACAGCCGGAGATCCCGCTTTAAATGGCAAAGAAAATCCAGATGTCGTCCGAGGACAAAGCCCGGATCCTCTTCGAAACCGTCGAGGACCGCAAGGCCGAAGACCCGGTGATGATCGACCTGCGCGAAAAGCGGGTGAATGTTGCTGACTTTTTCATCGTCTGCACCGGCTTGGCGGTTCCGCACATCCGTGCCATCGCCGAGCACGTGTTGGAGAAAGTGGACGAACTGCGCCTGCCCAAGCCGACTGTCACCGGCGAGGAAGTGGCCGAGTGGATTTTGCTCGACTTCGGCGATGTTGTGCTGCACATCATGAACGAGGAAGCGCGCAAGCGTTACAAACTCGAACAATTCTGGTCCACCCCGCAGCCCAAAGGAGCGTTGCCGCCCACGCCCGAAAGCGTCGCCGACCGCCATCCGCTCGATCGTTCGCCGGTCCTGCCCCCCGGCCATCCCGACTTGGTTCCGGCCGGTGACGGTGAGGACTACGACGAGACGGGCTTCGAGGACGACGGTACGGAATCGGAACTGGACGACGACCTGATTGGCGACGACGACGACGAGTTCTTTGTCGAGGCGGACAAGGCGGTCGAGCCGGTGGACGAGGACGAAATCTGACGATGGCGGGCCTGGACGACAACGGCGCGGTTGCCTGTCCCGGATGTTCCCAGAAATCGCCGTCGGGGAACCGGTTCTGCGGGCACTGCGGTGCGGCGTTGGCCGTTGCGTGCGGTGGCTGCGGTCGTGAAAATCCGCCGGACCATCGGTTTTGCGGGGGGTGCGGCGGGGCGCTGAACCCCACTCCCGCCTCCGACCAGACCGACATCGTGTCGGAACCCGCAACCGTCGAATCGCCTTCGGACTCCGCCCCGGTTGGTCTGGAATCGGAATACGCAGGCGTGGGTTCCGCGGATCAGCAAGTCGTTGCGAAACCAACCCAGGCTCCGCCCCCGCCCACGCCTCCCGCCCCGTCTCCGCTGGCAGAGGGCATGGACGCGATTGCGCGGGAGCGCGAGTTACAGGCGTTGCTGGCCAAGGCGAATCTGCTGAGGATGCGGGCGCAGATCCGGGACGCGCGCCGGACACTCGATATCGCGCTTGAGCTCGCGCACACATTGCCGACCGTTGCCGCGTCCCCGGTGCACGAAATGATTGGCGACATGCTGGCGGCGGAGGAGCGTTGGGAGGCGGCTCGTGACGCGTATGCGCTGGCGAACGACGCCGACCCGTCGCGCGCGAGTGCGGAGCGCAAGCTGGGGGAGACGATCCTCAAGGCCCAGGACGAAGCGGCGTTGTCGAAACTCGGCCTGAGTGCACCGTCCCCGTCCGTGGACGAGGTCCAGGACCGGTTGGGCCTGGCGACTTTCTTTTCCCTGATTGTTCCCGGATCAGGTCATTTTTGGCTGCGTCAATGGACCAAGGGTGCGGCGTTTTTCGTGGCATTTCTGTTGTCCCTCGGCTTTTTCGCGTACACGCAGAACCAGATCGAGCTGGGCGGACGTCCAAGCCGGGTCGGCCGTGTCCAGACCCAGACGGTCGGCACCGGGTATGCGGCGATTGTGGTGGCGGTGTTGGTGTATGTGGTGTGTCTGGTGGATCTGGCGTCCCAGAGCAAGCGTCTTCAGGCGAAACGTCGTCACAACCCGGTCCCGGCGGGCAGCCGCGAAGACTGGGAGGTTTGAGAAGGGGATTCCCCGGTCTTTTCGGGAGCCCGCGTTCCGGGGACCAAGGGACGGGTCTATCTCCGGGGGAACGATGGCCTGCGGTTTAGAGCACACCCGCCGACGCCATCGAATAGCCTGCTTCAAGCCAACGGGGGGGCC
>CAZYBA010000236.1:983-5552 GCA_964646105.1 uncultured Armatimonadia bacterium | reverse complement strand
CTCGGCGCCTTGGTGCGCCAAGGCGACGGGTGCGAGGCGCGGGTCATGCGCGAGAACGGTTTCGACAAGGCCGATGTCATTGTGGCGGCCACCGGTGAAGACGAAGACAACCTGATTGTCTGTCAGATGGCAAAAAGCCATTTCCACGTCCCGCGCGCCATCGCACGGGTCAATTCACCCGCCAACGAAGCCCTGTTCAAGGAACTCGGCATCGACGCCACCGTGTCGTCGACCCGGATCATCTTCAACATGATCGAACAGGAAATCGAGACCGACCATATTGTCCCGGTGGCGGCGCTGGCCGAGGGGCAGCTCGAGATCGTGACCACCCTCCTTTCCGAGCGGTCCCCGATGGTGGGACGTGCGGTCGGGGAAGTCAGCCTTCCCGGAGATGCGCACATCGTGGCGATCGTCCGTGAAAAGCGCGGGGTTCTGCCGTCGCCCAACCTGCGCTTGCAGGCCGGAGACGCCTTGTTGACTTTGGTGAAGACCGACCGGGAGTCGTTGCTGAAGGACGTTTTCGCCGAGCACTGATTCGCGCGGCACCGGCAGGAACCATCTGCCGGCTCCCGGGTGCGACAACCGGACCAAGGCTCCCGCCGCAGGCCAATCTTTGGCTCGGCCGGGAGTCTTGTTTTTTGTCCGGATCGATCCGAAGACGTTTGTGGGGTCGTTGAAAACGAGGCGGCTGGTGCGGAAACCTGGTCCGGTTTTCGTTAACGGTCGGAACGTTGCTAACGTCGTCCGCGGCGCCGGCGCGCGGCTCCGAGTGCGCCGCCGGCGAGCAGGCCAACACCGCCGACCGCGGCGATCACGGGTGTGGACACCTGCCACGGCAGCGGAACCGCGGTTGCGGCGAGTGTGCCGGCATGCAGGTCCACCCGGCTTGCGAACCACAGCGACGGCACGGGGGTTCCGGTGTCGGGGAGTGGTTCGCCGTTCTTGGCCAGCGCAAAGCCGGTGGTGTCCCACAGGCCGGCTCCGAACGATTTAGGGGTGCCGTTTTCGACCCGGAAAATGCCTTGGGTGGCATGGCAGACTCCGACCAGCGCCCACTTGCCGCGTTCCCGAACAAAGACACCGCCGCCCGAGTCTCCGGCGGTCAGTCCACAACCGTTGCTGTCGAACGCAAACGCCCACAGCGGGTCGCCTTTGGGGTTGGAGCGGACCCCTTGCAGCGGGGCTTCTCCCCAGCTGAGCACGCCATCGTCGGCGCCCCAGGTCCAGCCGATCGGTTTGCCATCGCGTTCGACCGGCGCCCCGGGGGCACGTCCGCGACCGATCACCACCACGCGGGTGCCGGGCTCCAGTGCCCGGCGGGCGAGGGGAGCCCATGTTGGCAAATCGCGATCGACCTTCCACAGCATCAAATCGGCGCCGTCTACCGGGGTGCGCTCCAACGTCGTGAAATCGTTGCCTTGGAATCGGAACAATTGCCCGACCTTGCCGCCGACATGCCTTGCTGTCAGGAAATGGCGCGGTCCGATCGCGGTTCCGGTAAAACGCCCCCACTCGCCCACGTAGTCCCACCCGCCGCGCTCTTTTCCGAATTGCGCGATCGGCGGGGGTGACGTTCGTCGCCCGGGCGGTTCCGCCACCAGGACGGCATGGGCCGACCCAACGCCGGCCAACCAGGCCAACGTCATCGCGGCGCTGCGCAGACGATCCATGGGTCCATTGTAGGCGCTTTGCCCCGCCGAAGTCAGCCCCTGTCCGCACGACGGGAATTCCCCGTGTTCATTTGTTCCGACACGGATTGCGTCGGCGCTGTTGCCGCCCCGATCCCCTCAGGGCGATTTGACTGTCAATTCGGACCGCATCACAGCGACGGGGATCATTTTCCAACGGAAGCGACGTTTCCGGTCCCTTGCGATGATCCAGTTTTGGCCGGTTGTTTTCACCGCATGCCCGAACGGATCGTCAGGCCGGTTGGTCTGTGCCACGCAGACGTCCGCCTGTCGGGAGAAAAACGCCTCTGGTTCAGGGTATGCCGGCGAAAATGCGGTATTTTTGAACCATGAAAGCCGTCGTCATGGCCGGCGGCGAAGGCACCCGCCTGCGCCCCCTAACGTCCAACCGCCCCAAGCCACTGGTCCCGATTCTGGGCAAGCCGATTGCGCAGCATATTGTCGAACATTTGCGACGCGCTGGGATCACCGAGATTGTGTCGACCCTCTACTATCTGGGGGACGAAATCCGCAATTATTTCGGGGACGGGTCCGAGTTCGGGGTGCAGATGCACTACTCCGTCGAGGAAACCCCGCTCGGCACGGCCGGCTCGGTGAAGCAGGCGGAAGACCTGCTCAAGGACGGGACGTTCCTGATTGTCTCGGGCGACGCGCTGACGTCGATTGACATCGCCAAGGCGCTCGAATTCCACAAGGCCAAGGGTGCCGAGGCGACCCTCGCGCTCCAGCAGGTGGCCAACCCCTTGGAGTTCGGGGTGGTGATGACCGAACCCGACGGCAGGATCCAACGTTTCCTCGAGAAGCCGTCCTGGGGCGAGGTGTTCTCCGACACGGTCAATACCGGCATGTACATCCTAGAGCCGTCGGTCTTCGACCTGATGGAACCGGGCAAGAATATCGACTGGTCCCAGGACGTTTTCCCGAAGATGCTCGAGCAGGGCCGGCCGTTGTTCGGCTACGTCATGGAAGAGTACTGGTGCGATGTCGGCTCGCTCGACCAGTACCGCCAGGCCCAGTACGAAATGCTGGCGGGCGACACCGGCCTCCCGATCGACGGCGACCAGGCGCACGGCAACATCCACATCGGTGCCGGAAGCCAGATCGATCCCACCGCGGAATTGGTCGGACCGGTCTACATCGGCCAGAACTGCCGGGTGAAGGCGGGAGCGGTGATCGGACCCGACACGGTCCTGGGCGACAACCTGCTGGTGGAGGACGGCGCGATAGTCGAGAAGGCGATTGTCTGGGACGGATCGTTCGTCGGTCATGGTGCCCAGCTTTCCGGATGCACGATCTGCAACGGGGTTTCGCTGAAGGATGGCGCGAAGGTGGAGGAAGGCGCCGTGGTCGGCGATCGCTGCCTGATCGGAAGCGGGGCGTGCATCCGCGGCGGAGTCAAGCTCTGGCCCGACAAGATCATCGAGTCGAACTCCCATGTCACCGAGAGCCTGATCTGGGGCGCAAAGGCGCATTCGTCGCTGTTCCGCGGCCTCGGGGTTCCCGGTCTCGCCAATGTCGAGATCACGCCCGAGTTCGCCACCAAACTCGGCGCCAGCTTCGGGGCTTACCTCAAGAAGGGCGCGACTGTCGTGACTTCCCGCGATTCGCACCCGGCCTGCCGGATGGTGAAGCGGGCGATGCTTTCCGGGCTGTGTTCGGTCGGGGTGACCTGCATCGACCTGCAGGCAATGCCGCTTCCGCTTGCCCGGGCGGCCATCCGATTCCACAATGCCCAGGGTGGGGTGAACCTGCGTGTCGACCCCGACAATCCCCGCAACATGGTGATCGAATTCCTCGACAACCGGGGAATCTATCTCACCAAAAACGCCGAGCGCAAGATCGAGACGATCTACTTCCGCGAGGACTACGGCCGCGCCGACATGAACGAGGTGGGCCAGATCCTGCCCGCCCCCACCACGGTCGAGAAATACATCCGCTTGTTCCTTTCGCAGGTCAAGGTGAAGGACATCGAGCGACGACGGTTCCGGGTGGTGGTGGATTACGCGTACAGCGGAATCTCGACGGTCTTCCCCGAACTGCTCGGGGGCATCGGCTGCGATGTGGTGGCGCTCAACGCCTACACGGATTGGCGTCGCAAACCCCAGAACAACCAAGACCGTGAGGAGATGATCCGCAACCTCGCCGAAACCGCCAGCAAGCTGCAGGCCGACCTCGGGGTGTTGTTTTACTCGAACGGCGAACGGATGGAGCTGGTGGACGAAGCGGGGCGTACCCTTTACGGCGCGAAACTACTCGCCGTCTTGGCTTCGCTGACCGCACAGACCCGACCCGGCGCCCGCATCGCGGTGCCGGTCACCACGCCGTCGGTGGTCGACAAGGCCGTGGCGGCGCACGGGGGAACCGTGGTCCGCACCAAGACAGACCCGCGGTACCTGATGACCTTGGCGTCGGTGCCGGCCGAGAAGATCGCCATGGCCGGCGACCTCCACGGCGGCATGATCTTCCCCGATTTCCATCCCGCGTTCGACGGCCTCTACAGCTTTGTGCGGGTTCTTGAAATGCTCAGCTGGCTGCAACGACCGTTGTCGTCGTTTGTGGACGAACTTCCGCAGATGCACATCAGCCAGACGGTGGTCCGGTGTCCGTGGGACGCCAAGGGTGCGGTGATGCGCACGCTCACGGAAGAGGCGCAGGGCCGGGACGGCCAACTGGAACTGGTGGACGGCATCAAGCTGATGCAGGCGCAGGATTCGTGGGTGCAAATCCTTCCGGATCCTTCCGAACCGACGTTTGCCGTGCACGCCGAAGGGCGCGATGCCCTCGAGGCTCAGCGCTTGGTCGACCATTGGTCTCGGCGAATCGCGGAGATCGCCGCCAGCGCGTGAGGTTTGGTTGCCGCCGCCGACCCGTGTGTTAGCGC
>CAZYBA010000236.1:650-973 GCA_964646105.1 uncultured Armatimonadia bacterium | reverse complement strand
GGCGGCGGAGAATCGGACCGGAGATTGGTTCAGGTGCCCGAAACCGGATCCGGGGCGTCGTCGGCGACCGATTCGGACCGGTTCGACGTTGGCTTGGGACGTCGGAACAGGCAGAGGATGACGGTCATCACCAGCGCGAACACGGCCAGTGGAATACCGACCTTCGTGTTCTGCCACGCCTTGGTGCGCCAGGCAATGCTCGCTGCCCAGGTCCAGGTCAGGACAATCAGCGTGATGCGGGTACGCCACCCGATGCCGTTGCCCCCGCGGAAGTCACGGATCATCGCGCCCATCACGGGGTGTTCGGTCAACCAGCGGTAGCG
>CAZYBA010000236.1:0-640 GCA_964646105.1 uncultured Armatimonadia bacterium | reverse complement strand
TCTTCCGACGAGCGGACATAGCATGCCGCGGCGAGCAACAGGAACGGCGTGGAAGGCACCAAGGGGAGCACCGCGCCCGCCAGCGCGATGCCGACACAGGTGTGGCCGGCGGCAAGCAGGAGCCATCGTTGGGCACGGGTCATTGGGTTGATCCTACCCTATCCCCGGCGACCGCACCGGAACATCGGGTGGAGGGCTCCCATTGCAGACCCAAGCCACCGGCGGACCTGAACCGGGGGAGGAATGCTCCCCCCCAGGGCGCAACCAACTGTCCGGAGACTCCGCCCATGCCTTGGTTCACCCCCGCCCGTTCCCGTTTCACGCAAGACCGCTTCGCCATCGGTTTTTGGGTCGATCCGCCGTTCGATGCGAAAGCGGAACAACGTTACCGCCAGATCGCCGACGCGGGATTCAACCTGGTGCTCGCTGGTTTCCAAAAGCTCGACCGGAAGCGGTTTGTGAGATTGCTGCACAAGCACGACCTGAAAGCGATTGTCTGGCCGGAGAATGACGATTTCTCCAAGGGAATCGACGATCCGGCGGTGTGGGGGGTGGCGCTGCGGGACGAACCGAATGCCAGGGATTTTCCCGACCTCGCCAAGCGGGCGAAGGCGCTCAAGGACGTTCGACCGAATCAGTT
>CAZYBA010000235.1:0-5564 GCA_964646105.1 uncultured Armatimonadia bacterium | reverse complement strand
GAAAAACCCCCGCCACTTGGTTGCGCAAGTCTGCACCCCGGTATTCGCGGATGTCGGTGCCATCGAGGTGAACGGTCCCGTCGGCCGGGTCGTACAGGCGCAACAGCAGCGAGAGCAAGGTGGACTTCCCGGATCCCGTCTCACCCACGATGCCGACCCGCTCGCCGCTGCGGATGCGCAGGTCGACACGGTTGAGGATCGGCCGGCGCGCGTCGTATCCAAACGTGACTTCGTCGAACGAAATCTCGCCCTTGCATCGGGCCAACGGTCGCGGATCGGCGGATTCGGGTACTTCCGGCTCGACATTCAATAGGGTCAAGGCACGATCGAGTCCGGCCATCTGGGTCTGAAGGCTGGCCCACTTTTTGCCGAGAGTCCGCAGTGGCGAGTAGATCTGACCGATGTAATGCAGTGCCATCAGGGCCTGGCCGGTGGTGAGTTTGCCCGTCTGGACCGCTTGTATAGCCACGACCAACGCAATCGCGGTGCCGGTGGCACAGAGCAATTGGACTCCGGAGCCGAGCAGGCCGTCGAGCAGGGAAACCCGCAACTTACCTGCGATCGCGGCATCGGTTCGGGTCAGGAACTCGCGTTGACGGGTCGGTTCCAGACCGAACGCCTTGACAAGCGGCAGTGCGCTCAGGGACTCGTGGATGGCGGCAAGCGCGCGGCTTTCCTTTTCGCGGGCGGCTTTGGACGCCGCCTTGAGTTGGGGGCGAGCCAGGCGGGCGCTCAGCAGCAGCGGGGGAGCCACCGCCAGCCCGACCACGCCGATCCATGGGTCCAGGCGAAACAGCGCCGCAACCATTGTCACCAGGGTCAGGGATGCGGCGAAAACCGGCAATGCGCCATCAATGAGTGTCCATTCCACCGTCTGTGCGTCGGACTGGATACGGTACTGGGTATCGGAGATGCCGGTCTTGTAGTGACGGCTGAGCGACATCCGCAGGGAGGCGGCGAACAGGCGGGAACGTAGCTCGCGGATCATGTGTTGCCCGATGCGGGTCGACAGCAGGGAACTGGCAACACTCTGGACCTGACTGCCGACCGCCACCAGCAGGCTTGCCCCGGCCAAGATCAGCAGTACATGGGTCGACGAGCCGGGAACACCGGTCAACCATGCCGGAACAGCCCGTTTTTCGATCAGCACATCCACGGCCGTCTGCAAGGGTACGGGAGCGATCAAGGCGATTCCCGCGCCGACGCCTTCGAGCAGGGCGAGTAGGACCAACGGAAACCAAAACCTACGGGCGAGTTCCGCAATCAGGCGCGGCGCGGTGTGGACGGAAGCCGGTTTGCCCGGTTGGCGCTCTTGCGACTTGGCTTCGGAGGATTGAAGTTGCTGCATGGGCACGGAGTGTTCCGGACGTTATGCCCGGCCGCGCTCAGCATATCAGCATCTCGCCACTCGACTTGGAAGTTGAGAGAAGCGTCGCGATTCGGCCGGCAGATCCCACTCCCGCCGTCGGACAGCTCCGAACCTATCTGGTTGGCATGTTGGTAGGTTTGCGTCGCCACTTCTAAAAAGGTCGTCGGAGCCTGCTCGTTGGGTGGCTCGCAGGACAACTCTCCCCAGTCGTTCTCGAAGGTGCAGGTGAAGTTGCGAAAGGACCGGGTGTCCAACGGGATCCCTGGGGCGGGGAGCATCAATCGGGTAATCGCCGATGATGCGACCCGGACCCGTGGAGAACAGCAGGATTCGGTCGGCCAGGACGAGAGCCTCGTTCAGGCTGTGGGTCACGAACACCACGGTGCTGCGGGTACGTTCCCATAGGGTGCGCAACTCTTCCTGCAGCATGGCCCTTGTTTGTGCATCCAAGGCCCCGAATGGTTCGTCCATGAGAAGAATGTCGGGTTCGAGGACCAATGCGCGGGCGATGGCGGCGCGTTGTTTCATGCCCCCGGACAGTTCATGGGGATACGCGGAAGCGAACCGTGCCAGATGCACTTGTTCAAGCGCGGCCATTGCCTTTTCATGGCGCTCCCGTTTGCCAACTCCTTGCATCTGCAAGCCGAAGGCGACATTGTCACCGACAGTTCGCCAAGGGAAAAGTGCTGCCTCTTGGAAAACAACCGCGGTTTTGCCCAGTGTGCGGACCGAGCCTGTCGACGGTTGCTCGAACCCGGCGAGCATGTTCAGGAGCGTCGACTTGCCGCAACCGGACGGACCGAGCAGGCAGACGAACTCGCCGGAGGGGATCTCCAGATTGGTGGAGGCCAGCGCCTCGACACCGCCGGCGTAGATTTTCGAGACTCCATCGACAGTTATCATGCGCCCTCGACTCCCCAACGGCGTGCAATTGCCTTTTCAACAGGCATGAACAAGATCCGATCGATCACCAAGCCCAGCATCAGGATGATCAGGATCATGCCCAACACCATCGCCATGTCGTTGAGATCACGGCCTGTATTCAACAGGTGTCCGACGCCCGCCTTCAGGGACTGGGAGAGCAGTTCGGCCGACATCAGGGAACGCCAGGCGAAAGCCCAGCCTTGTCGAGTACCGTTCAGGAATGTCGGGAGGCTGGCAGGCAGGAGTACATGCCACCAGAGCCTCCAGCCCTTGGCGCCGAGTGCCTTGCCGGCGCGTGCTGTCAACGGAGGAAGCGCCCTAACACCGGAGCGCACCGCCAACGTCACTCCGAACACCGAACCCATGATCACCACGAACTGGACGGCGTTCTCATTGAGACCAAACCAAAGCAATGCCATCGGGAACCAGCAGATCGACGGGAGCGATTGGAGCCCGGTCACTGCCGTGCCGACCGTTTCGTCGAGCATCTTGAAACGCGTGAGCAATATACCGAGGAGCGTGCCGATCAAGACGGACAAGATAAACCCAAGACCAACGCGTACCGTTGACGTCAACACTGCGGGAAGCAACATCCCGGTACGAAACGAGTCGACAGCCCAGCGCGCGACGTCCTCGGGAGACGGGACCAAGTACGGTGGCCAAATCTTGGCTGCAGCCAAAATCCACCACAACAGGATCAAGGAGATCAGAAAAAGTGGTCGTATCCACGCGGTCACGACACCGGTCCTCCATGGACAGCGTAGTTCATAACGAAAATCATCATTGGGTTCGTGGGGACTTTGCGGCGGGCTTTTGGAATGTAAACGCCTTTGAAAATCCGTTTCGGTCTTCGCGCAGATATCCGAGCGCGTGGGCACGATCGGCGAACTCGAGAACGGATTCAGGCAACAGGTCGTCTGTAATTTCGGTCCGTTCCATCGCCGACTTGAGAACATTGTCGGGAAGGCGTTTTCCCGCACTGGCGGCCGCGATTCGATCGCCGACCCGCCGCCGTGCCGAATCTGGATGCGATCGAACATCGGCGACCGACTCACGGTGGGCCGCGAGCAGACGTTCGACCAATTCCGGATTTTCCTTCGCAAACTGCTGACGAACGACCACGACCGCCGTGCTGAATCGCTTGCCGGGCCAGAGATCCCGTTCGTCAATCAGCACCGTTGCGTCCAAGTCCTCCACCATCCGGGACAGCCAAGGTTCCGCCATCCACGCCGCATCGATCGAACCGTCCTTCATCCTCGCGTAGGCATCCGAACTATTGAAGGGCATGATCATGACATCGCCTCCGCGGTCGTAACCCTTCAGGCCCGCCGTGGACAGGGCATGGCGTAACGAGATGTCCTGGGATCCACCGGTCTGCGGGACTGCCACTGGTCGGCCCTTCAGGTCGGAGATGGCCCGAATCGGCACACCTTTGCGTACCACCAAGCCGGAACCACCCGATGCCGCTCCCGAAACGATCCAGAGCGCCTCTCCCCGGGATTTGCTGTAACCATTGAGTGCCGGGCTCGGGCCTATGTAGCCCATGTCGACCTCGCCCGCGAACAGGGCTTCGATCTCGAGCGGGCCAGCCGAGAAGACCCGCTCCTCCACGTCGATACCGTCGCCGACAGCTTTCTTGAAGAGTCCGGTGGCCGACGCATTCAGGGCCGCCGCGTGCGTGACATTCGGGAAGAAGGCAATTCGCACGCGGGAAGGGTTGCCGTCACCATTCCTGGTAGGCTGGTTACGGCAACCCGTGGGTACGAGCAAAACCTGCAAGGCCGTCAACACAGCCAACGTCCGAAGAACGGTCATGATTCCATTTTCGTCCGGACGACCGTTGCGGACAAGGGTGTGTTTAGTCAATTACCCAAAAATTGCTCGGGATCCGGACGAGGGTGCCTCGATCGACCCGTCAATCCACCGGAGCGTGCGCCGATGCGGGCAGGTCCGGGGCACCCACAATGGTCTCGACCCCGAGGAACTGGTCGAGTTCGCTGTCGGAGTGACGGCGCACGAACGCGGGAAACTCCTCGCCGTCGACGGCATTGGTGTTGTAGGCGTTCAAGAGATTCTCCAATGCCGGAGCAACCAAATCCGCCGGGACCTTGCGGTGGATGGCCCGGGTAAAACTGCGGTCCTGTCCAAGACGACCGCCGAGGTGGATGTCGAACGCCTCGCCTTGCGTGCCATCGTCGCGGCGCACCTTGCAGCCTTGGAGACCGATGTCTCCGACCGCGTGCTGGGCACACCCGTTGGGGCACCCGTTCATGTTGATACGGAGGTTCTTGTCAAAATCGACACGCTTTTCCAGATGGGTGACAATCTGGATCATACGGGCCTTGGTTTCGGTGATCGCTAGGTTGCAGAACTCGTTGCCCGTACAGGCGATCGCACCACGGCGCACCGAATGGCCTTCCCATTGGAATCCGGCCGCCTTCAGGTCCCGGCAGGCGTTCTCGAGATTGGCCTCCGGAATCCCCGGCAGCACGATGTTCTGCATGTGGGTGTTGCGGATCTCGCCGTTGCCCCATTTGTCGGCAATGTCGGCGAGGGCGAAAAGCTGGTCGCCTGAAACGCGGCCGGTCAGCACACACAGTCCGATCCAGTGGAGATCGTCCTGCTTTTGACGATGGATTCCGACATGGTCGCGGTAGACATTCCCCGGCTCGATGTCCGCGACGCCGCGCTTTGGGTCGTATCCCAGATAGCCCACCAAGGTCTCGCGCACTTTCTCGGCGCCCCAGTCGGCCACCAGAAACTTCAGACGCGCGTGCGTGCGTCGTTCACGGAACCCGTGGTCGCGGTACAGCTTGGTGACCGCAATGGCGGCGTCGAGGGCTTGGTCGGCCGAGAAGAACGTGTCGAGCCATTGCCCGAAATGGGGTTGGGTCGAGAGTCCGCCACCGACACGCAGCCCGTAACCGGTTTCTCCGGTCCGCGGATCACGCGTGCCCACCAGCGCGAAGCAGTGGATTTCCGGCTGCACACACTGTTCCGGGCAGCCGCTGACGGCGAGCTTGTACTTGCGCGGAAGATTCGAGAACTCGGAATTTCCGAGGAAGTAGTTGTGGATAGCCTCGACCGCCGGGCGGGAGTCCAGATATTCCTCCGGGTTGAGTCCGGCCACCGGGCAGGCCACGACATTGCGGGCGATGTCACCGCAGGCACCGATGGGGGAAACCCCGACTTCCTTGAGCTCGGCGATAATCTCGGGGAAATCGTGAACAGTCAGCCAGTGCCACTGGTAGGTCTGGCGCGTCGTGACATC
>CAZYBA010000234.1:2763-5611 GCA_964646105.1 uncultured Armatimonadia bacterium | reverse complement strand
CCGGCGTCTTGGTAATCCATGAAAACCGCGGCCTCAATCCGTACATAGAGGATGTCGCCCGTCGTTTGGCCGTGGAGGGCTACACGGCATTTGCTCCCGACGGTCTGACATCCAAGGGCGGCTATCCCGGCGACGATGAAAAGGGTGCGGTGCTGTTCCGTGAAATCGATCGTCAGAAGATGATCGAGGACTTCATTGCGGCGGCGCGCTGGCTCAAGGCGCGCAAGGACAACAACGGCAAGATTGGAGCGGTCGGATTCTGCTTCGGGGGCGGTGTGGTGAACGCACTGGCGGTGGCGCTCGGCCCCGATCTGGCGGCGGGTGTGCCTTTCTACGGAGGACAAGCGCCGGCTGCGGATGCAACGCGGATCAAGGCGCCGCTCCTGCTCCAGTATGCCGCCAACGACCAGCGTATCAACGACGGCTGGCCGCCCTACGAAACCGCCTTGAAGGAAAACAAGTTGGCATACGAGGCACACTTCTACCCTGGCACGAACCACGGCTTCCACAACGACACGACACCGCGTTACGACGAGGCCGCGGCGAAACTCGCTTGGAAGCGGACGTTGGACTGGTTTGGCAAGTACCTGAAAAAGTAGCCGCTATGGGATTGCGCTGATCCCGACCTAAGCCGGGAAGTCAGCGGAATCCAACAGCCAACCCGACCGGTCGCCAAGTTTCCCGGCGGCCGGTCGGCAACCCTGATCGCAAGGGATTCCCGATACGTCGAACTCTCTACGGGGCTGTCGGCAGCAACCTCGACGCCCGCGCGGCAGTCAATTCTGGACGTTTCAGGCAGGGGCGCAGGCACACCCGATCCCCCCGTTCAGCGCACCCTCACCCCCGGCGCGGATTCCCCTCGATCGGAGCACACGGCGGAAGCAGGTCGGCCGGCGAATGCTTCCCGAGATCCCAGTGCGAATCCGGCACTTGCTCGCCCGCTCCGTCCAAATCCCACGAAACCGACAACGGCGCATTCGACCCCGGACCGTACGCGACTGTCAACAAACACTCCCTGGCGCCGGTGCCGACCGCATGGAGGGCGGCCTTGCGCGCCAACGACTGCGCCACACGGTCCACCTGCCACGGATCCTTGCCCGACAGGGACCCGCCGCCCACCGGAATCCTTGGTCCGTAGTGGTCCATGACGGTCTTTCGGCCAGTTTGCCCGTTGTCGCACATCGGTCCCCCCTCGGTCCAGCCGCCGCCCGGGTTCAGCCGAACGTCCACCCGCTGCCAGGGTCCGTACCAACGCCGGTCACGGCGGCATACCGTGGCCCACGATGCCTCGAGCACAGTCGCCATCCCGGCGAGCAATTCCACAAAGGAAGTGCCGGGCAGTTGGACTACCGACGCCAACACCGAGCACAGCCGCCACTGGTCTGCGTCCTCGTCGATGCAAACCACCACCTTGCCGTCGGGACCGTGCCCGGCCAGCGGACCGTTCGACCCGAACGACGCCACCAGGTCCGACGCAAATCGACGGGCCAGGAAATGCTCCGGTGGCAACCATCCCGTCAAGCCGTCGTAACCCGCCCACCCCAGCGCCACGCATTGGTCCGCCACCAACGGGTACTCGTCCGGGTGCTCGACCGGTGTCTTGCGCACCCAGTCGAGCACCTCGAACCGGGACGCGTCACAGGGATTGGGGGCCTGGTAACCAATCGAGGCCATTGTGCCGCGGGCGATTCCAACCACATCGAGTTGGGCACACGCCTTCGATACCACCGACCCCGTAACCAGGATTCCGGACTGGCAGATCGAAACCTCGACCTGCGAGCGCCCCCGCCGGTCCTTGGCAAGAACCGCGGCCACTACCGCGTCCGCGATGGCATCGCAGATCTTGTCTACATGCCCCGGCAACACGACTTCCGATGTTCGCAACATTTGTGTTCTTTCTTTGTCAGTGTCGTCCCAGACCACGCCGATTCGGTTCGGCACCACCCGTCCGGCAGAATGGAACGAAATCCAATCGGTCCACCCTACGGTTCGTTGTCACGACCTCCCGGCGCGGGAACGCCGATTCCGGTTTGGAATCACGACGGCAGGCGATCCAGTACCTGGAACGGAATACCCGCGCGCTTGAGATCGGAGGTGGACCCTTCCCCGGTCACCAACGCGCAAAGCCGGGTTCCCACGCATTGCTCCACATACTCCTTCGAAATAGTCCCCAATTCGCCATCGGTGACAATCAACGCCGCCGTCGGACGGGTACGGGCCACATGGACCAGCACGGCATGGATGTTGGTTCCGTCCGACGCACGGGTGACCAAGGAACCATGCTCGAAACGTGCCGATTCGACGGTGTCGGCAAAAGTCCAGATCGGACGCGCAATCTGCCCGTGGAAGCAATGCAGTAGCTTGACCAGTTCCTGCAATTCGTCGCGAATCGACCCGCTGACATCGAGGTAGACCTGCGCCGCACCCGAGGGTTGCTTGCCGGTCACACGGTGCTGGGAATCGGGCAGGAACGGGGACCAGCCGACCCTTAGGAACCCCCGCCGGTCGGTGGTCGACAGCACAGGCAACGTCGCGACGGCCGGTCCGGGCGCGGTCCGGTTCATGACAGCCGGATGATCCAGGCAGGCCCGCAACGCGGCACGCGCCGCCCGTTTCCACTGCCTTTGCAACGGCGAGGCCGACACACCGAAAAGCCGGTTGCGCAGTGAGTCGCCGCCAGCCAAGTGGCGCCCCAGTTCATTTCCATGCGCGGAACGCAGCACCGATTCCATGGCCTGCCGGACGCCGTGCGACAGATCGCCCCGGGATTGCGTCAGGTCGTGGTTTCCGATGCATTCCGGAAAGCCGAGTTGCTCACGCCGCGACACCTGCCTGCCTGCACCCTCTT
>CAZYBA010000234.1:0-2753 GCA_964646105.1 uncultured Armatimonadia bacterium | reverse complement strand
CGCCGACGCCTCAGCCCTCCTCACCGGTCCCCGCGCGTCCGCCGGGCGGCCTGTTCGGCAAGCCTTGCCCGATTCCTCACTTCATCGAGCAGCGCCAAGAGGTCCTCGGCCACCACCGACCCTTGGTACAGCCCGCAGTGCAGCGGATCGTCACCCCACATGCCGGGTTCGACGGGGCGCAACAATGCCAAGGGTCCGGCGCTATCCTGATAATAATTGCTGAACAGTGCCGAGTACTTACCTCCCATCTGCCGATGGATGATGGCGTTGACCACCGCATCGAACGCGATGTTGTGGGCGTCGTCGATGAAAGAGAAGCGCAACGTGTGCCCGAGAAGCATGTGCAGGAACTCGTGCAGCACCGCGGCCTTCGCCATCTCTTCCGTCATGCACCAGGTATCGAGGAATCCCGGATTCACGTGGAGCACCGACTGCTCTCCCAACGTAACGGCGAGTGTCGGCACCTGCGCGTCGAACTTCCAACCGGCCAATGTCAGGAGCGGGCGCAGCGCGATGGGGTTCTCCTCCATCAGTTCGTGCATCACGGCTTGGAATCGCGATTCAGTCCAGCGCATAAAAACCTCCGATTCCCACCGCGGCCGGTTCCGTGTGCTCGTCTGTTCGCACGCGACGAGTTTCCATGGAGTAGAAGCGCGATGTATCGAGGAGGACAATCCGGCGCGTGAGGCTCGCCGATGTCCAGACCACCGGCCGGGTCGGGTCGTACCGTGTGGAAGTCGACAGACCCAGAAGCACGGCAGTGCGCATCACCTCGAGCGGATCCGTGAGCGCAGTCCCCTCCTTGAACGGAACCGCAAGGTGGGAAAGCACCGCACACGGCGCCGCCGGAACGTCCACCTGCGCCCGTGCCTGCTGAGGCGTGTGGATTCCGTGTTCGGCCAAGAAATTGGTGAGAACCTTGACGACATCGCCCTCCTCGGCCGCGACCAGCGCGGAATCGAAGTCCAGTGCCACGGTGGCGATGCGGTCAACCCGACACGGGGAATTCGTTCGGTCGACCAGGCTCTCCGCCAGGTAGGGGCCCCGGTAGCTCATGTAGTGCGGTCCCCGACGCCATTGGAACGGCATCTCAGGCCCCCTTCCCAATCGCTTCCGCGACTGCCACCACGCACGCGTGAAAATTTTGCTCCACTGTCTCGAAATCGGACGGGAGAATGGTGTTCACAGCGAGATGGGCGATCAATTGCCGTGCCCGATCCTGACGCGCGGCCGGCAGCCCCGCGAGATACGCGCCGAACGAACTCATGGACGGATGGCCGTTCGGTGTGGCGTACGGTTCGACGGCCCCCGCCACCGCCAGGGAACCACTGACGAGGCGCCCGAGGTCGGCGATCCCCTCCGCGCCGATGGCGGGCAGTTTTCCCGACGCCGCAGCCGGGTAAAGGGCCATTGCAAACGCAACGCCGTCCCAAGGGGTCGCCAGTTCGGTGCGTGCCAGATATTCCGCAACCGCGGCGCTGCCCGTATCGGGATCCGGACACGAATCGAGCAACAGGCGAACCTTGCCCGACATCGTCGCCTCGGAATGGAACTCCGTGAGCCAGTACCGTTTCCCCGACGCATGCGCGAGATCCCAGGCCGCCGAATGCGTTGCGGCGACCGCTTCCGGTCGGATGTCGGCACCCCAGGCCTTTTGCGGAAGTGACGCCTCCAAGACAGTTCGGAAAACACGTTCGTCGGTTTCCGTCCCGGCAACGATGCAGGCGGCCAACAGGGACCGGGATATCATGCGCGACCGACGCGGGGACAACCGCGTCCCCGTATTCCCGAGCAGGCTGGTTGCCTGGACGGCATACTCCACAATCGGGCGCGGGCACTGCGCAATCCGCTCTCGGAACACCTTTTTCCAGAATGTCAGGCTGCGTGCCAATTCCCCTCCGTCATTCGAGATGGCCCCCTCCCCCGACGGATCGGCGATGCGACGGCGCGACGGGGCGTCCAAGCCCGACCAATCCGGTGCCTCCACCAACAAGGCGAACCGGTCGGCGAGCGCAGGATCGAGCGGTTCCGAACCCGAGTATCCCGTGTCCGAATCCAGTCCGGCCGGATTCATCGCAGCCCACCGGTAAACCAGGTTGTCGAGGGCAAGACCCTGCACCTTGCGCTCGTGCACCAGGCTGAACAAACGGTTCTGGTGCTCCGGCTTGCAACGACTGATCTCGTCCACCAAAACACTCTGGGCGGCCCATATGGTAGCGGGAGTCTCGAGATATTCGACCTTACGGCGATCCTCCGACGGATACGGGAACCCCACCAAATCGTCGAACTGGATCAGGGACGCGTTGTAATGGCGATGCTCCAGCCCGAGCGCCTCGGAGAGCGAGTTGAGAAGGAATGTCTTCCCGGTACCGCACTCGCCAATCAGGAGCAGGGGATCCTCGGTGACAAGCGCGGCGAGCACGACAATCGCACTCTCCGAGAATCCGTACACCCCGATGGACTCGAGATACCAATCGGCGGGTCGTTGCTTGGGTGGATTGGTTCCGACGATGTCTTTCAAAACCGATACGACGACAGGCATGCTTCATCTCCTGGACAAAGATTTCAGACCATTCGCCCCGGAGACAACCGAGGGCCGCTCGTCGGTGTCGACGGCGGCCCCCGGGAAGTCGCGAAGAACTCCAGTTTCAGGACGATCCTGCGCATCCAGCGGGGGCGCTGCTGGCACCGTGGCGGTCTTCACGCTCGGTTGCCGGACCGGTTAGGGTCACTCCAGATGCGTCCTCAGCATA
>CAZYBA010000233.1:3367-5633 GCA_964646105.1 uncultured Armatimonadia bacterium | reverse complement strand
GCGTAATCTACCGCAAGTGCCGTCTTCGAGTTACGAGGCCATCCGCGCGTTCGAGCAATCGGATTTTGCGCGGCGTGCGCTGGGCGATGCGGTTTACGAACATTATCTCCACTTCGTGCGGACGGAGCAGCGTTGCTTCGACGCGGTGGTGACCAGCTGGGAACGTGCCCGTTATTTCGAACGGGCGTAGGAAAGGAAGAATGTCGATGCGACTGGATGGAAAAGTCGCCCTGATCACCGGGGCGGGTTCGGGAATCGGACGGGAAACCGCGTTGCGCTTCGCCGCCGAGGGGGCGAAGGTGGTGGTGACGGATCTGGGCGAGGGGCCCGGGAACGAGACCGTCGAGCTGGTGCGCGCCGCCGGCGGCGATGCGGCGTTCGTCAAGGTGGATGTGTCGAAGGCGGCGGACGCCGAAGCGATGGTCCGTTTTGCGGAAACGACCTACGGCAAGCTGGACATCCTGTTCAACAACGCGGGCATTTCGCACATCGACGACGACAATGCGGAAACCACGGAGGAGCATGTCTGGGACCTGACGTTCGATGTGAATGTCAAGGGCGTCTTCTTCGGTTGCAAGTACGGCATTCCGGCGCTGCGCCGCGCGGGGGGTGGCTCGATCATCAACACCGCGTCGTTCGTGGCGGTCCTGGGCGCTGCGACCCCGCAGCTGGCGTACACGAGCTCCAAGGGAGCGGTGTTGTCGATGAGCAAGGAACTCGCGGTCATCCACGCCCGGGAGGGCATCCGGGTGAACGCGCTGTGCCCCGGCCCGCTGCGCACCGAGCTCCTGATGAAGTATTTGAACACCCCGGAGAAGCGCAACCGCCGTCTGGTGCACATCCCGATGGGACGTTTCGGCGAGGCGAAGGAAATCGCGAACGCGGTGTTGTTCCTGGCCAGCGACGAATCGTCGTTCGTGACCGGGGCGACGTTCCTGGTGGACGGCGGAATCACGGCTGCGTACGTCACTCCGGAGAGTCCGGAAGCTTGACGGTGCGCGGGATCCGATCCGGCTGCGGATAGCCGACCGGGTCGGTGACGGAAATTCGGGAGGTTGCGATGGGCAACGAGGGAAATGCCGCGCTGCGGCGGGGCCAGTGGTTCACGCTGGTGTTGCTGGTGCTCGGCTATACGGCCTACTACTTTTGCCGGGCGAATTTCTCGGTTGCCAAGCCGGCGCTGATCGAGGAGCTGGCGGCGGGCGGGAAACTTTCCGCGGACGCCGCCAAGGAGGCGATCGGGACGGTGGCGTCGTGGGGGACGCTGGCGTATGCGATCGGCAAGTTCTTCGCGGGCGGGCTTGCCGACCGCTGGGGTGGACGTCGCAATCTCCTGACCGGCATGGTGGGGGCGGGAATCGCCACGGTGGTGTTTGCAACCGGCGGCGCCCTGCCGCTGTTCACGACGGCGTGGGTGCTGAACCGCGCGGTGCAGGCGCTCGGCTGGCCGGGCATGGTGAAGGTGGCGTCCCGTTGGTTCCCCTACACGTCGTACGGGTTTGCCGCGGGCATCCTGAGCCTGTCGTACTTGTTCGGGGACGCGGCGGCGCGGGCGGTGTACGGCGGACTGTTCGCGGGCGGAATGGGGTGGCGCCAGATCTATTTCGTGGCCGCCGCCACCGTGGGTGTGGTCTGGCTGGTCAGCCTGATCTTCCTGCGGGAGGCGCCGACCGGGGCTGCTCCGGAAACCAACCCCGACTCGTTGTACGGCGAGGACGCGGCGAAGGCGGAGGGTGCCGGACTGTGGGACATTCTGGCCCCGCTGATGAAATCCGGGGTGTTCTGGACGGTTTGCGTGCTGTCGCTCTGCCTGACGTTGGTGCGGGACACGTTCAACGAGTGGTCTCCCACCTATTTTGTCGAGTATGTCGGCATGGCCAAGGACAAGGCATCGTCGGCATCGGCCCTCTTCCCGTTTGTCGGTGGTTTGGGCGTCATCGCGGCGGGTGCGTTGTCGGACCGTCTCGGCAAGGTGGGGCGTGCGTTGATCATGCTCGGCGGCATGTCGTTGTCGGCGGTCCTGTTGGGGGTGCTTGGAATCCTGCCCAAGGGGACGGGTCTGGCGGTGGTGGTGGTGTCGGCGATCGGGTTCACGATGATCGGTCCGTACTCGTATCTGGCGGGGGCGGTGGCGCTCGACTTCGGGGGACGTCGTGGCAGCGCGACCGCGAGCGGGATCATCGACGGTGTGGGCTATCTCGCCGGTGTGCTGGCGGGCAAGACTGTTGCGGAGTTGTCGAACAAGTTCGGCTGGAACGGGGCGTTC
>CAZYBA010000233.1:0-3357 GCA_964646105.1 uncultured Armatimonadia bacterium | reverse complement strand
TGCCAGCGGCGTCGGCCGGCTGTCTCGGCAAGTGCGTGACGCGGTGGCGATTCGTGCGGCCCAAACCGTTCGCGCGGTGGGGATGTGAATCGTCGGGTGTGCTAGCGGTGACATTGTGTCCGGCCGGTCGCTGATATCGGTTCCGGTGCAGCGGGTCTGGGAATCACTTCGCAACGCTGCGCCGGATTTTCGGAGGGTGTTCCATGGTGTTCGATGTTGCGGTGGTCGGGGCCGGGGTGATCGGTCTCGCGCACGCATGGCGGTGTGCGTCCCGTGGCGCCAAGGTGGTGGTCCTCGAACGGTCCCCGCGCTCCGAGGGCGCATCCGTGCGCAATTTCGGCATGCTCTGGCCGATTGGCCAGCCCGAAGGCGAGCGCCGCGACACCGCGGTGCGCAGCCGGGAGTTGTGGCTGGAACTGCTGCGCGACTCCGGGATTTGGCACGAGACCAACGGCTCGCTCCATCTGGCGTACGCGGACGACGAAGCGGCGGTGTTGCAGGAGTTCGCGGCCCTGTCGAACGATTCCGGTTTCGGGGTGCAGTGGTGGGATGCGGCGACAATCGGGGAACGTTCTCCGCGGGTACGTCAGGAAAGCCTGCGCGGCGGCCTGTACAGCGCCTGGGAGACCTGTGTCGATCCGCGGGCGACCATTGCCCAGTTGCCCGGGTTTTTGGGGCGGCGCTACGGGGTGGAGTTTCGATTCGGTTGTCCGGTCTCGGGAATCGACGGGGGAACATTGACAACGGCAGAGGGTCCGTTGCATGCGAAGCGGGTCCTGGTCTGCACCGGGCACGACACGCGGGTGCTGTTTCCGGAGTGCACTGCCGGGGCGAATCTGGTTCCCTGCAAGTTGCAGATGATGCGGACGTCCCCGTGGGATGTGGGGCGGCTGGGGCCGATGCTGGCGGCGGGACTGACCTTGCGTCACTACGAAGGCTTCCGTGCTTGTCCGTCGCTCGAGGCCTTGAGGCATCGTCATGAGGCGCAGTATGCGGAGTACGACCGCTGGGGCATCCACGTCCTGGTATCCCAGACCGAATCCGGCCAGTTGACATTGGGAGACAGCCACGAGTACGGGGACGCGATCACGCCGTTCGATCGTTCGGAAATCGACGATCTGGTGCTCGGGTATTTGCGCGGTTTCCTGAACATCGGGGACGTTGCCATAACGGAGCGCTGGCACGGGATTTATCTGAAGAACCGGGATGGCGCGTGGTTCGTGGCCCAGCCGACCCCCGAGGCGACGGTGGTGACGGGCATGGGGGGCGCCGGGATGACTTTGTCGATGGGACTCGCGGAGAAGGTTGTTTCCGGGTTGCTCGATTGACGTGTTTCCGCTCCGACAAGCAGCCTTCGACGCGTCCTGTGTTTTTCCAAACGGTTATCATTCCGCCTGCGGGCGGGATAGGTCGGCTTCGCCAAGAGTTTGCCCAAACAGTCGTTAATATTCCCGTGCCTGGGATTGGTCCGTTCGGTTCCGCGTCCCGAATTCCCGTTCTGTTTCTAGGTGACGGAATGGGCCGGGACGGTGTCGCCGTCGTGCAGGCCGTGGGCGAGGAGATTCGGTAGTGACTTGGTCACCGCGTCTACGGGCGGCGCTTTGGTGGTGGGGAATTGGTTACGCCGCGTATTACCTGTGCCGGACGACGTTCCCGGTTGTGCGTCCGGTCCTGATCGAGGAATTGGTGTCGTCGGGGATGTCGGTGGACCGTGCCCGGGCGTCGGTGGGGTGGGTGGTCAGCATTTCCCTGATGGCGGCGGCGGCGGGCAAGTTGGCCGCGGGGGTTTTCATCGATCGGAAGTCGGGTCGCGGTACCTATTTCTGGGGTGGTGCGGGGGTGGCGCTGTCGACCGTATTGTTCACCCTGGGCGGTCCCGGCTGGTGGGCGTTTTCGTGGAGCGGGCACCGTTTGGCGCAAACGTTGGGCTGGCCGTCCCTGATGCGTTCCGTGGCGTGGCTGGTACCGCGGGAACGTACGGGCTGGGTGGTGGCGTTGCTGAGTTTGAGTTGGCTGATCGGCGATGCGGCGGCGCGCGCGACCCATGGGGCATTGTTGGCTGCCGGTATGTCGTGGCAATGGGTGATGCGGGTGGCGGCCGGGGTTCTCCTGGGGGTAATGCTCTGGATTCGTTGGCGTCACCCCTGCGAAGTCTCCGCTCGCGACGAGGCCGGGGCGCCGTCTCCTGGGGGGGCGAACGAGGCGCCTCTTTCGGTAAGGGAGTTGGTTCTTCCGTTGCTGGGTCAGCCTGCGTTTTGGTTCGCGGCGTTGGCGTCGGTCTCGTTCACGACTTTGCGCGAAGGGGCGCTCGAGTGGGGACCGACCTGGTTGGTGGAGCATGGCGGCATGGGGAAGGCGTCCGCGGCGGCATCGAGTGCTTGGTTTCCGCTGGGCGGGGCGGTTTCGGCCCTTTTGGCGGGGCGTCTGGGAGATGGTCGGGGCGGCGGTGCCAAGGGCTGGGTTTTGGTGGGGGGTGCGTTGCTTGCGGTGGGCGGTGTTGCGTTGCTGTCGACGGTGGGTCGTGGCAGCGGCGTCATGGGCGCGGTGTTGCTCGGTTTGGTGGGCCTCGCGGTGACGGGACCCTATGCGTTGCTGCTGGGCGCGGTGGCGATCGATCTGGGTGGCGGAAAGGCCGGAGCGACGGCGAGCAGTGTGATCGACGGTTTCGGGAGTTTGGCGGCGGTGAGTGTCGGCACCGGGGTGGCTTCGTTGGTGACGGCGTCGGGTTGGTCGGGTGCGATCGGCGCGATGTCGGTGGTGTCTTGGGTGGCGTGTGCGGCGTCGTTGGGATTTGCGTTGGTCACCCGGGGGCGGCGGCGGTGAGTGTCGGCACCGGCGTGGCGTCGTTGGTGACGGCGTCGGGTTGGTCGGGTGCGATCGGTGCGAAGTCGGTGCTGTCGTGTACGGCGTCGTTGGGTTTTGCGCTGGCGACATTGGGCAGGCGGCGGGGCTGAGGTTGGGGGTACACCTCGCTTGCGCGTGATGCTACGGGATGAATGCTTTGTTGTGGTGCCGGCCGGTTGAATCCGCGGGCTTGGTTCCGGGGAATTCAAAATCGGTCTGGGCTGATTCGGGTAAATTGCCCGTCTAGGTTCGGGGGAATGAATTCCCCGTCTTGATGCCCTCGTGCCTCGGCCGATCGTCCTCCGGACGGGTTGTTGTTGCGCATCGCGCGTGGCCTGTTTCGCGACACGGACGTGCCCGTCCCATGGCCTCGTGCCTCGGCCGATCGTCCTCCGGACGGGTTGTTGTTGCGCATCGCGCGTGGCCTGTTTCGCGACACGGACGTGCCCGTCCCATGGCCTCGTGCCTCGGCCGATCGTCCTCCGGACGGGTTGTTGTTGCGCATCGCGCGTG
>CAZYBA010000232.1:2301-5641 GCA_964646105.1 uncultured Armatimonadia bacterium | reverse complement strand
GACCTGGCCGGTATCGTAAAGGGTTCGCGCCGCCTTGGCGTCGAGGACAATGGGTCGCTCGATGCGCTTGAGTTTTGGCGCTCCGAGGGCATAGTCCGCAAAGGCTTCCAGGACCAATTTGTCCTGAGGAGTGTAGGACGTCAGGCGGAAGGGACCACACCCCACCGTGGCCATATTGACTTCCGAAATGGTGGGTGCCGTGCCACCCGGTGCGGCCGGCCCCTTCTCCACCTCTTCCTTGGCCAGGATGAACCCGGTCGCGTACGTCAGTTTGCCGAGAAAGTACGGACGCGGGGCGACCAAAGTGATGCGGACCGTGCGCGAATCGACAACCTCGACACCCTGAAGACCGTCGGCCTTACCCTCGGCAAGTTCTTGCGCTCCGACGATATCGTTGAGATAGCTCATCGCAACCGGAGAGTTGAGTTCCTTGGAGAGCGCACGCGTCAGGGAGTACCGAACATCCTCCGCCGCAACCGCTCGTCCATTGTGGAACTTGAGGTTCTCGCGGAGCACAAATGTGTAGGTCTTGCCATCCGGGCTGACCTTCGGCATCTCGGCAGCCGCCAACGGAATCACTTCGGTCTTCTCGTTCCATCCGACCAAACCGATGTGCACGTTCTGGAGCACGTCTATGGTCGGTCCGTCGGACACCCGGGCCGGATCGAGCGTGGTCGGTTCCGTGGTGATCGGATACCGGAAGACACCGCTTTCCTTGCCGAATCCCCCCTTGGGCCCACCGGACGGACATCCGAACAAGAGCAGGCAGAATATCGCGGGGAACAGACGAATCAAACGCCTTCTAAAAGGGTCGGCAGGGAGAGTCATGACCCGCGATTATAGCACATGGAGGCGTGGCGTCCGGTTCAGGCCGGACGAGTCAACGCCGAAATCCTCTGGACAAATGTTTCCAGTAGGGCAACCCTCTTTACGAGGTTTTGAATATCGAAACGAGCCCGGTTTTCCTGCTGACGCAGCAGGTTCTCCGCCTGATCGAGATTAAGGCGGCACTGTTCGTAGTGCGCGCGCATCTGCTCGGATCGCCTGCGTTTCTTTCCCTGAAACAGTCCGAAAACGCCGTAGGCGTGCAGTGCATAGCCGTGGGTCTTGGCCTCTTCCTCGACGCTGGCGACGTTGGCTGCCCAGTAATCGCGCTCCTTGTAGGCGTTGTTGAGGAATCGTTCCAATTTCGTCAATTCGGCCCGCGACCGGTCCAATTCCGCACGCAGTTTCTCAGACCATTCCCCATGGGTTTCGTCCCACTCCCGGGCCAACGCAACCCCCAGACGTTTCCCCGTCCGCAAATCCAAGTTTTCGGCAACCACCTGGACGGTGTCGGCAATGGCAACAAAGGGCGATCCGATTTCGGCGGCCATCTGGTTGCAAACGGCGTGCAGTTCCGCAACCGCTGCCGAACGTTGTTGCACGACTCCGCGTGTCCGTTCCACGAGAATGCCAAGGAAGCGACGTACGTCCGGCCCGAAGGCTTGGTACCGCGGCGCGCAAAGCAGCTCCACCGCGACGTCCGGGGTTTCCTCCAGGACCGAGCGAACCATCTCCACGGCCCTTTCCGTCGAACCAGCGTGCCAAATCAGCGCCGCACAACGGAGTCGGTCATGCGGGAAACGGGACTCGAGACGTTCGACGGTGTCGTTGATCTCAGACTCCGGGTCTTGGCTGGACGCCAACTTGACCGAGGCCAGCAACAGGACAGATTGACGTTCAACCCAGCCGCCGGACTCGGCGAGACGCACCGCATGCCGCAGTGATTCGACTGTTTCCGGGTCGGCAGGGCTTTCGCACAGGCGGAGCCATGCGTCGAGCATCCAGGTGATCGCGCACCGTCGCCCCAACGCGTCCCCTAGAATCTCCGACAGCAACCGGCGCGCGTCGATCCGTTCGTCATCGACCCCGGGACCGTCTTGCGAAAGCATCCGGGACACCGCGACCAAGGCTTCCGCCCACAGCAATCCCAAGCGAGCCTCGCGCGGGCCAAGTGCCTCGAGTTCAGCCCGATCGGGACCGAAAGGCAACGGCGCATTCGCGATCCGATCCCAGTCGGGTCCGAGCACCGAACGGAGGAATTCCGCGTCCGCATCCCCAATTGGAACTGCCGGGGCCGATGCCGGTAGGATTGTGGAGCCCGGTGACAACGCGGTGCGCAATTGCGCCGACAGGTCGTCCCGGTACTCTAGACAATAGAGACGGTGCGCAGCTGTCTGATCCGGAATTCCGGTTCCTCCCGCGACGGTATCGTGCACCATTGGCCCATAGTACCGTAAGTCAATGCCGCCCTCAGGACGTCCCATGAAACAGATTTCCCACACCAAAACCAGCCGTCGAGTCGCTGTCATGATGCTATTGGGTGCCATGCTGGCACCAGGATGCACGCAGACCAAACCGTCCGGAACCGGCAACTCTGTCAAAATCGGCTTTGTTGTCAAGTCGGCCACCGAGGCATGGTTCCAGACCGAGTGGAAATTCGCGGATGAAGCGGCGAAGGCCAACGGTTTCGAATTGGTCAAGCTCGCCGCCACCGATGCCGAACAGGTCATGTCCGCACTCGACAATCTCGCGGCACAAGGCGCCCAAGGTGTCATCCTGTGCACCCCCGACACCAAGCTGGGCCCGGCGATCGTCGCCAAGTGCAAAGAGAAGAACCTCAAGCTGATGGCAGTCGACGACCGTCTGGTGGATGCCGACGGCAAACCCCTGACCGATGTCCCGTTCCTGGGTATTTCGGCCCGGGAGATCGGCAAGCAAGTGGGTGAAGGCATTGCCGCCGAAATGAAGGTGCGGGGGTGGAAACCAGAGGAGACCGGTGCCGCAGTCCTGACTGTCGACGAAATCGAGACGTGCAGGGAGCGCACCGACGGCGCTACGGAATCGCTTGAGGCCGCGGGATTGCCCACTGCCAATGTCTTCCGGTCGCCGTGGAAAAAGCCCCACGACATCCCTTCGGCTGTCGACGCCGCCAATGTCATCCTCACCCAAAACCCCAAGATCACGCACTGGGTGGCGTTTTCTTCCAATGACGATGGAGTTCTCGGCTTCGTCCGTTCGTCCGAACAACGCGGAATCGCCGCCAAGGATGTGATCGGAATCGGGATCAACGGCACCAGTGGCAAGGACGACCTGAAAAAATCGTCGCCAACCGGTTTCCATGCATCGGTCCTGCTCAGCCCGAAATCTCATGGATACGGTACCGCCGAGGCCATGTACCGTTGGATCAAGGACGGCAAGGAACCCGCCAAGGAAACCCTGACCACGGGAATTCTCATCGACCGCAGCAACTACAAGGACAAACTCGCCGCGGAAGGGTTGGAACCCTGAGCGACAC
>CAZYBA010000232.1:285-2258 GCA_964646105.1 uncultured Armatimonadia bacterium | reverse complement strand
GGCGTCGGAAAATCGTTTCCCGGGGTCAAGGCACTCCAATCCGTGACGTTCTCGGTGTCGGCCGGCAGCATCCACGCGCTTTGTGGCGAAAACGGGGCCGGTAAGTCCACTCTCCTGAAGATTCTCTCGGGAGTGCATCGACCCGATACCGGGACTGTTAGCATGGCGGGTAGGAATATCCGGTTCGACTCGCCCGCCGACGCGCTGACCGGCGGGGTCGCCGTCATCTATCAGGAGCTCCATCTGGTTCCCCACCTGACGGTTGCGGAGAATGTCCTGCTCGGGCATCCTCCGCACCGATTGGGATGGATCGATCGTCGCGAAGCACGCGCGACTGTCCGCGCCTTGCTGGAGCGCACGGGAATAGACTTGCCCCTCGACACCGAGGTTGTGCGTCTCTCGATCGCACAACGGCAGATGGTGGAGATCGCAAAGGCGTTGTCGCGTGACGCCACCGTCATTGCCTTCGACGAACCCACCAGTTCGCTCTCGTCGCGCGAAGTCGAAACCCTCTTCCGAATCATTCGCACGCTCCGTGACCAAGGCAAGGCCGTGTTGTATGTCAGCCACCGCATGGACGAGATCTTCAACCTGTGCGACCAAGCCACGGTATTGCGGGATGGAACCCATGTCGAGACATTCACCGACTTGGGCAGGATCGATGCCGGGACCTTGGTGCAACGCATGGTCGGGCGCGCAATCGACGATGTCTACGGCTGGCGTCCCCGCCCGATCGGCGAGCCTAGGTTGACATTGCCCGAGTTCACCGTTCACACCGGCGAGATACTGGGAGTTTTCGGACTGGTGGGTGCGGGAAGAAGCGAACTGCTCAAACGGGTTGTCGCGAATCCCGCGCGGGCCATCCGCCAAGGAATCGTCCTGTGTCCCGAAGACCGAAAGAAGGAAGGAATCCTCCCCGACGGTTCGGTTGCCGAGAACATCAACATCGCACGCAGGCGCCACACCGCCAAGGCAGGTTTCTGGATCAATCGGAAAATCGAGGCCGACAACGCCCGGCAGCAGATCGACGCACTGCGAATCCGGACTCCATCCCCGGAGCAACGAATAAGGTTGCTGTCGGGCGGAAACCAGCAAAAAGCCATCCTGGGCCGATGGCTGGGCGACGATATTCGTGTTTTGCTGCTCGACGAGCCCACCCGTGGGATCGACGTCGGCGCCAAGCGCGAAATTTACGAGATTGTCTACGGCCTCGCGCAAAACGGAGTCTCGGTGGTTTTCGTGTCTTCGGAACTTCCCGAAGTACTCGGGGTCGCCGACCGGGTGGTGGTGATGCGTGACGGAATGGTTTCAGCCGAATTCTCGCGCGCGGACGCGAACCCGGAGCGTTGCCTCGCAGCGGCGTTGCCGGTGGCGGAGGAGGTTGCATGAAGGTTGTTTTGGAGAAGGCGGGCATGGGGGGCGTCTGTGCCCTGCTCTTCCTTGCCTTCGCCCTGTTCGTTCCGAATTTCGCATCGGCCCCCAATCTGGCCGGCTTGCTGATGTCGGTGGCGACCATCGGGATGGTTGCATGCACGATGATGTTTTGCCTGGCAGGCGGCGATTTCGATTTGTCGGTCGGCTCGACCGTGGCCATCGCCGGCGTTTTGGCCGCGATGATCATCAACGCCACCGGCAACCTTGCACTCGCGGTGGTGTTTCCCCTGGCCGCGGGTGCCGCGATCGGGGCTGTCAACGGTTTTGTCATCGCACAACTTTCCATCAACCCCTTGATCGCCACACTCGCGACCCAGCAAATGGTCCGAGGCGCTGCCTTGCTCCTGACCAAGGGTTCGTCGATCGGAGTATCCAACGACGCGTTCTCCGCTCTCGGGCAGGCGAAACTGACTCTCCCCATCGGCCCGACCGGCTTCCCGATCCAATCCCCGGTCTGGGTGACCGTCGCCTGCTTCGTTTTCTCGGGCATTCTCCTCAACAGGACGACATTCGGGCGCAATGCGCTGGCGGTCGGCGGG
>CAZYBA010000232.1:0-275 GCA_964646105.1 uncultured Armatimonadia bacterium | reverse complement strand
CATGGAGGCGGCACGCCTCGCCGGGGTTCCGGTGGTCCGTACCAAGGTCTTGATCTTTGTGTTGCAAGGGGTTGTCGCCGCGCTCGCCGGTGTGCTGGTGGCTTCCCGTGTGACGTCCGGACAGCCCAATGCATCCCAAGGCCTCGAACTCCAGGCGATCAGCGGATGTGTCCTCGGCGGGGTTTCCCTGACCGGCGGCATCGCCCGAATCGGCGGGGTCGCCGTCGGCGTGCTGATCATGGGGGCAGTCCAGAACGCGATGAGCCTGCAAAACA
>CAZYBA010000231.1:744-5679 GCA_964646105.1 uncultured Armatimonadia bacterium | reverse complement strand
CATTGGGGCGTGATGCCGCGTAGAGTGCGACGGCGCCGGTGACCAGTGCGGTGGACATCGATGTTCCGGAGAGTCGCGCGTAACCCGGGAGGCCCTTTGCTGTTGGCACGGTCGAGAGGATGTTTTGGCCGGGGGCGCCGAGGTGGACCCAGTTGAGGCTGTAATTGGAGATGCTCATCAGTGTTCCGGACGTGCCGATACCCGCCACGGTGATGACATTGTCGAGGGGATAGGAGCCGGGGTAGAAGGGAGTCCGTTCGACATTGTCGCCCCGGTTGTCGACCCCGCCGTTGCCGGCCGCTGCCACCACCAGGATGTCGGCAGCCGCGGCGCGTTGCACCGCGTAGAACAACGGAATCGAAAATCCGACCGAACCGTAGGAATGGTTGCTGGCGACGATGTTCAAACCATGGCGCAGTTTGAGGTCGGTCAGATAGTCCATCGCCTTGACCGCGTTCGCCATGGTCCCTCCGGAACTGCCGAGGAATTTGCAGGGGATCACGGACACTTTCCAGCAGACTCCGACCACCCCGATTCCGTTTCCGCCGACGGCACCGATCGTACCGGAGACATGGGTGCCGTGGACATTGCGAGGATCGTCGAACGGCGTGCGGTCGTCGTTGTGGAAGTCCCATCCGAGGTTGTCGTCGACGTATCCGTTGCCGTCGTTGTCCTTGCCGTCGACCGGCTCATCCGGATTCACCCAAATGTTGGGAGCGATGTCGGGGTGCGACACCATGATGTCGGTGTCTACAACGCCGACAAAGACTTCGGACGATCCGGTGCGTCCGCGCCTCCAAGCGGCATCGGCACCGATGCCGAACGCGTGCCGGGGAGTCCCGAGCGGCGAATAAAGCGCCCACAGTTGGTTGCCTATGAAAAAGGGATCGTTCGGCACGTTCTGGGGCCGGCAAATCCAGTTGGGTTCGGCAAATGCGATTCCTGGGCGCCCTTGCAACGCCGCGACGGCGTCGGGCACCGGCATGCGGGTTCGAATGCGTACCAGTGGCGGGTGCCCGAAGGTTTCCATCGCCTTTGTACGGATGATCTCGACCACTTCCGCGTGGATCCCGGTCAGGGCATGGGCTCGCTCAGAATCGGGAAAACCGCTGTCCCATTGGAGCAGCACCTCCCCGGCGACATACGTTTCTTCGTTGGCGAGGGGAAGCGTCGGAATCGAACCGGGGGCGGGGGGAGGCGCGGAAGCCGTGGGTTCGGCACGGAGGGAATCCCGATTGTCGGGGGCGGGCGGCCTTGGAAACGGGTGCGTCAGAACCAGGACGGCGACGAGGGCCAACGGGGGAGCGAGGGTCTGCGGTTGGAGCATCGGTGGTGGGTCATCGTGGGGTACGTTGTCTGCTTTCCGGCAGAAATTGTCCCTACAAACCCGGTAATACTACGGAGTTTTCGCCATTGCATCCTATTCCTGAAAAACTGGTAATTATACGGGCTGAATCTCGCCGTTCGATGCGTGTCCGCAAGCCTGCCGAATGTTCGGCGGATGGTCGGGTAGGGACGTTGGCACCCGCGTGGCCCGCCCGCCCAAACCGATATCGGTGCGACACCCGTCTCCCAACCGTGCGACAGGGGCGGTTGTTGTCCCCGGGGCAGTTGGGTGCCGCCGGGAACCAGGGGGCTGGTTTCTGACGGGCGCGCGTTCAGGAAAACAAAACGGGGGGCAGCCCTTGGGCTGCCCCCCTTCTGTTTTCGCGCCGGGTGGCGCGGATCTATTTGGGCTGTAGTCGACTGACTAGCGCCGCGTTCAGCGCTGGCGGCGCTTGCGAATCACCAGACCGGTCAGACCGGCGCCGAGGATACCCATCGCAGCCCATTCGCCCGGTTCCGGAACCGCGTAATCAACACCCTTGAGGGTGATGCTGCCGTTGGCGGTGATCGAGCTGCCCGAGTCGGAGAACGCCAGGATCCGGTTGGACCCGATGCTGATCGGCGACGTGGCATTCGTGGACTGGACGAATCCGCCGCTGGATTGCTGGGTAAGTCCAAACCACTTGGTGGCATCGCCGTTGACGCCGAGACCACCCGACGGAATACCGGTTTGGGTACCGCCGAACTGGGCCACGCCATTGCCCACGGTCTGGTCGTTGTCAATCGCCAAGGCGATGTCCGACGAGTAGTAGAGAGTACCCGAGGCATTGGTGCCGGTGATGTTCCAGTCGATTCCGGTCAGGGAACCGGTGAAACGGCCCGGCGCGAACAAGGTCTTGGGGTTCGAGAACGACGAGAAAACGTAGTTCACGAAATTGTACGTGACATCGGCCTTGGCCATGGGAGACATGACACCGACTGCGGCCAGCGCGTAGAGAAATCGCTTCATAATATTCAAAACCCTTCCAACTCGTAGTTGTTTTCGAACCGCATGATCCCGCGGGAGACTACGCCCCTAAGGGTTGCAAGAATCGTGCCAGAAACGATCTCCCGCCCGAACGGTTGGGTTTTGAAGCCACTATGCCGAAAATGATAGATGTGTTTGCAAGCATCGCCCGCACAGGGCGGTCGAGAACCCGAATCCAGACATGCCACCGATGAACTTACTGAGCCAATCCGCACTCCCGGTCCTTCTCTGCGTTCTTGCGCTTGTTCAAGAACCTGGGACCACCATTGCCGAGAAGATCGGAATGACCCCTGCCCAGCTTCGCGATTACAACGCGCTGCGCGACAAAATGCGTGCCGTCTCTGAGCGGGTCTACAACAAGTACCAGGGACCAATGGTCGAGGTTATCAAGAAGTACCAAGTGCAGATTTTGCGCTTGGGCATGGGTAACGATCCGGTCACCCAGGTTCGTCGTGACGCGTTGATCAAGAAAATGCGTTCCGAACTCGATCCCCTCGAAAAGGGCGCGGTGAAGGACCTGGCCCCGTTTCGTCGGGAGATGGAGGCGAAACTCGCGAAGATCTTCTCACCGGAGCAACTTGCCAAACTCAAGGTCTTGCTGGCGGAAGAAGCCGCGAAGAAGGAGAAGAAATGAACCCGTCCTTGCGTTCAAATGGTCGCAGAGGTCTGTTGTCGGCGGCCGGAATCGATTCCCTCATGGTCGGCAGATTCGGGAAAGTCGCCCTGCTTTCGTTGTTGGCGGTCGGGCTAAACGTCTTGGTTCCGGCGATGGCGTCGGCACAGGACCCCGACGACGACAAAGTTCACAACACCCCGCCCCCCGACCCCGCTGAAGAGGTCAAGAAGTTCCAGTCCGGTTTGGAAAAGATTGCCGATTTCGGTATCGGCCTGATCGGCGGTACATTGGGCGGCGGCGGTGGTGGCGGTATTTTGGGAAAGTCGACCAAGGTCTACGGATCGCTCGGCTTCACCCATTCCGGCAGCATCAAGCGGGCTGGGCGCAACCCGAACCAAGCGTTTCTGGGCGACGCCGGCGTGTTCTCGTTGAACGCCTTGGATCTGGTGGTGGACAAGGCTCCGGAGAAGGACAAGCCCGATCCGGGCATTTACCTGCGCCTGCTCGACGGCGATGTGAAACAGCAATTGTTCGCGCGTGGGGGCAGCCTTGCTGAAGCCTACGGGTACCGTGACTTCGAATTGTTCGGATTGGAAACCGATGTGCAATTCGGCCAATTCCAAACCCCGATCACGTTCGAGGACTTTCCGATCGGCACGGGGATCTCCAAGCCCAGCGGCTATCAGTTCCTGGTTCCCAAACTGTCCCGCGGCGCCCGTGCGACCCACACACTAGCTGGCGGAACCAAGGCATCGCTGATGCTGCTCGCCCCCTTGGAAAATGGGGTATTCAGCCGGCGACCGCCGATGCTGGCGATGGGATTCGAAACCGGCTCGTTGCAAAAACAGGCGACCCGGCTCTTCCTTGGCCTGCAACGCTCCGAGTCAGGCTGGGGGCAGGGCGAGTCGTTGGCAGGGCTCAGCCATCGTGGCTCTCTTTCGATGGCATGGACGATTGCGGCCGATTTGCTGAGAAACCGCAGCAGCGATGTGTCCGGAGTGTCTGCGGACCATCGTGGCTATTCGATGTCCACCCCCTATTCGGGCACGAGGAACGCACGGGTGCTGGCCCGCTGGGATTTGGTCGAAGGCGGAGGTGCGTCCACACCGTGGGGACCGCGTTCGTTCGACGGATTGCGTCGCTCCAACCGGGTGCAAAGCCTGACTCTGGCCTGGACCCTGCCCGGCGATTCGCCCAACACGCGTTCCCAGATTGAACTGCGTCGGGACTGGGCAGGCGGCGGATTGTACGGAGATCCGGGAAATCCGGTCCGCAATCAATCCACCTGGACCTTCGCGCAGGTCTTCGCATTCTGAGACGGTTCCGGCACCCAAGAGAAAAGCCCCCCGGGAAGGTGTCCCGGGGGGCTTTTGATTCCAAGGAATCCGTTACAGGAGGTTAGGCCGGAGCCTCGACCTTCCACTTCATTCCGCCCTTGGTGCCGTAGCCACCCAGGAAATAGGCGGCATAGGGCTTGGTGCTGTCACCGTTCAGGTAAGCGTCATTGGCCGCACCGAAGACCATGATCTCCGAGAGAACCGGCTGGGTCGGGTCACTCAGGAGCGTCGGCAGGTCGATGGTCGGGAAATCCACCAGAACGTTGATGAATTTACCGGGCAACATCGTGGTCGGCAGCGTGGAGGGCTTCGGCGCGGTGCAGGCCTTGACCGTACCGAGAACCACATAGGCTTGGAAGCCCTTGAGATAGTCCTGTCCGAAGATTTGCTGCAAGGCGTTAGAAATACCGGGGGATCCTTGATCCAAGGTCGCCAGCGCCCGGGCTCCGGACAGGTCGCCGATTGCGCCGAACAGGGCATTGCCGGAAAGCTTGACCTTGCTGATCGAGTCGCTCGCGATCACGGTGCCGGTTGCATTGGCATTGTTCGGGTTGGCAGCCAACGCAGTGATCTTGATGTTGGTCTGCACGTTGATCACCGAGTTCGCGCCGCTGGGTTGCGGCGTGCCC
>CAZYBA010000231.1:0-734 GCA_964646105.1 uncultured Armatimonadia bacterium | reverse complement strand
CAGGTTCGCCTTTCCGGCTACCGTGCCGACTTGGCATCCCGTGAGCGCGACAGACGCCACAAGCGCCGTCGCCAGACCCAGCCATGTTCGTTTCATTTTGCTGATTTCCCTTGATTCTGTAACGTTTTCCGATGCCCCGATCGGAGCAACGTCTGGGCGCATTATAGCCCATGGCTCAGGCCGGGCTCCGGTAAAACGCCGGTAATTGTCCCGGTTCTGCAGTGCTAAATTTACCGGGTTTTTTCGATTTCGACGGTCTTTTTTCCTCGGGGTGTGCCTGCTATGTTGACGGACCGAGGCACCGATACGGATGCCGAAACGCGGGGCGATGTCCCAAAGATGTTAATCTGCATCGCAGGGTTCAATCGGTCCGCGAGCGTACCCAACCGGCCATTCGTTCGACAAATTCGTCCACCAGGAGTTGGCCGAGTGCCGCCGAAGCGAACTCCCGCGGGTCCGCTCCGGCGACCGCAAACAGCGGGCTTCCCGGCTCGTAAAACTCCATACCGATCGGGCCGTGGTGTGGGGTCGACGGCAGCCGCGCTTGGTCGGGATCACGTCCGGGAACCAACCGCGAGAGGTCCACCCACTGCGGATCGAGCGCAAGCGCCAAACTGGTCTCGTACTTGGCGGCATGGTCGCCTGCGAGGTGGTCCCCGGGGGCGGGGGTGAGCATGGCGTGCTCCGGAATTCCGAGGCACTGCAAACCCGGATGGCGCTCGCCGGCTCGACGC
>CAZYBA010000230.1:0-5713 GCA_964646105.1 uncultured Armatimonadia bacterium | reverse complement strand
CAGCCAATCGGGCAATTACGCCACCTTGGCGGTGGTCCTCACCATCTTCACGTTGATGCACCTCGCGGAGAGCAAGATCATCACCCCGATGATTCTGGGCGATCGGCTCAAGCTGCACGCGGTCATCGTGATTGTCGCCCTTCTGGTGGGGGGCGAGTTCTTCGGGTTGATGGGGATGTTCCTGGCGGCTCCCGTCACTGCGTTGGCCCGGGTTCTCCTGATGAATATTTACGTCTACCCGCGGCAACGTGCCCGGCATCGCGCCACCGCCCTCTCGCGGGCCCTGGCCCATTCGCCGGCCCGCGAAACGACCGCAGGGTCCTGAGCCGGCCATGCAGTTGTTGCAAGCGCTGGTCCTCGGCGCCGTTCAGGGCCTGACCGAATTCCTGCCGATTTCATCGTCGGCCCATCTGGATATTGTCCCGGTCCTGCTGGGCTGGCCCAAGCCCGGGGCGGCGTTCACGGCGGTCATCCAGCTCGGCACCCTGCTCGCCGTCTTGGTCTATTTCGCGAAAGACATCCTCGCAACCCTCGGCGGGGCATGGTCGGCATGGCGCCGCAAGGAGACCCAGTCCCCGTCCGTGCGCTTGCTGGCAGCCGTGATTGTCGGCACCGTTCCGATCGGCGTGTGCGGCCTGGTTTTCAAGAAATGGATCGAAGGACCGCTTCACAACCTGTGGATCAATGCGGCGATGTTGATCGCGATGGCGCTGGCGTTGGCGGCTGCCGAGAAGTGGGCCAAACCCAGCCGTTCCTTGGAGCAGGTTACTGTCAAAGACGGTTGGATCGTGGGTCTGGCGCAGGCGATCGCCCTCATCCCCGGCGCATCCCGGTCCGGCTCCACCCTCACCGGCGCGTTCCTGACCGGCCTCGACCGTGCCGCGGCCGTGCGCTTTTCGTTCCTGCTTTCGCTTCCCGCGGTGTTGCTCTCGGGCTTGCTCGAACTCAAGGAACTCGGCGCCCCAGCGACCCCAGGCCAGGCGGTTGCGTGGACACCCCTCGAAATCGCCGCGGCCGCAACCACCGCGGGCGTGGTGGGTTACGCGTGCATCGCGTGGTTGTTGAAATACCTGGCGCGACGTTCGGCGCTGGTCTTCGTGGTCTATCGACTGTTGCTCGGCATTTTCCTGGCGGGGATGCTCGCCTCGGGCCGGATCGCACCGTGACCCAGCAGCGCCGTTCATCGGGTCCCCGGGAAAGTCGACATCCAACGTTTGCCGAAATCACCGGCGACGCGACGGACACATCCCCGGGTCTCCCGACCCCGAACGTCCACGGAGATCTCCCATGACCACGCTCCCGCCCTGGCAGTGGGCTGTCGGCTGTGTCGGTGCGTTCATTTCGGGAATGGCGAAGACCGGAATCCCCGGAATCGGTATCCTGACCGCACCCATTTTCGTGCTGCTGCTGCCTGCCCGGGAGTCGGTCGGGACCGTCCTGATGATCCTGATCTGCGCCGACTTGCTGGCGGTTGCCACCTACCGCCGGGACGCCGACTGGGGGATGATCCTGCGGTTGACGCCGTGGGCGCTGGCGGGCATCGTGGCGGGAACATTCGCCCTCGGAAAACTTCCGGATGTGCAGGTGCGGCAATTGATCGGAGCAATCCTGATTCCGATGGTGTTGCTCTCGCTGCGACGTCGGCACATGGCCAGGAAAGGGATCGAGGAACGTCCCCTCCCCCGTGCGGCGGCGGCACCGGTGGGCATGACCGCCGGTTTCACGACCATGGTGGCCAACGCCGCCGGCCCGGTGATGGTCCTTTACCTGCTGGCGATGCGCCTTCCCAAGGCGGCGTTCCTCGGAACGTCCGCCTGGTATTTCTTTTGCCTGAACTGGGTGAAAGTGCCGTTTGGGATCCATGCGGGCGCGATCAACACCCAGACGTTGCAGCAGGCCGCCACCTTTTTCCCGGCCGCAATCGCCGGCGGATTGGTGGGTCGCGTGGTCGCCAAGCGCATTCCCCAACACGTTTTCGAATCAACCGCGTTGACATTCACCGCGATCTCTGCGATTTGGTTGCTGGTCGGGCACCTGATCGTCGCTCCGGGTCGGTAAAGTCGGGTCAGTGTAAATCGGGGGCGACCCGGTGGGAGGGCCGATCGCGCCGGCGGGGTTTGTCTCGCACGACCCAATCCCCCCGCATCTCCCGCCCTCCGGTCCACAGCACCGCCATGCGTCTCAAACTCGACCTGCACCCGATTTTCAACGATTCGTTCAAGATCGAACAAGCCTTGAACGACATCGTGGCCGAGGCGCTCCGCATCCGCGCCACCGAGGTCGAGATCATTCCCGGCAAGGGTTCGGGGGCGTTGAAAAAAAGCGTGCTGCGCTTTCTGGAACGACCTGAGATCAAGGCCAGCCTGCACCGCGTCGAGAAAGACTCCGACAACTGGGGGCGGCTCACGGTCCATTTCCGCCATGAACGTCCGACCACGACGGCACCTGCGAAGGCGGCGGCCGTGCGGATTCCGTGCGTGTGTGCGTGCTGCGCTGTGGAGAACTTGGTCGACGAACCGGATGCCTTGCCGGCCGACGTTCAGTTCGAGTGCACCGGTTGTGGTTCCCCGAACCGATCGCGGGTGCGCCCCCGCAGCGGCGGCCGATGGTATGTCGACACCGAGTTGGCGTACGACGGCTTTTCCTGACCCGGTCCTGACACGATCATTGAAGACGATCCAGGGCATTCGCGCTTCGCGCAGAGGTGCGCACAGGAGTCTCTGCACCGAGACGGATTCGATCCGCAATTGGAGACGAACCCACCGGCGGGGACGTAGTGGAGGGGATGCTTTCATCCACACCACGCGGACCGAACTACGAAGCGGCTCCGGACGGGACGTCGACGCTCCGGGAAGCCCGCCCCCCGAATCCTGACTCGGCCCCATTTGATTCGTATCGCTTCCATGGCTCCGTGGCCCCGGACATCGGTGTTCCGAGACGGCTTGGGGAGATTCTGGTGGAGCGTGGCGTGGTGTCGGTGTCTGGCCGGGACGATGCACTCGATGCGCAGGAACGGCACGGAGGCTTCCTGGGCCATTGGCTGATCGAGCGGGCCGGGGCGGATTCGCGGCAGGTCGCCGCGGTGTTGGAACCACGCATTGGAGTCGGTTACGCGGATCTGGAACGCTTTCCGCCGGAACCGGATGCCGTCGCGCTGGTGCCGTCGGAGCTCTGTCGTGCCGGCGCCCTGATTCCCTGGCGTCTGCGCGACGATCGTCTGGCGGTGGCGATGGTCGATCCGCTTCAGTACGGCCTGATCGACCGGCTGCGCCAGCATACGGGAAGACGGATCGAACCGTGGTTGACGTTTCCCGGGGAGTGGGATCGTTCATGCTCGCTGTCGATCGACACTTCGGGAGAGGCATCGGACCTGCCCCTGATCGGTCTGCAGGCCGCGGGGGGTGTCCTTCCCGCGGGTGCCGGTGACATCGACTCGCCGGTGGTTCGGCGCGTCGACGGGTGGCTGGAAACGGCGGTGGCGATCCGGGCGTCCGACATCCACTGGGAACCGATGGAAGATCGGTTGCGGGTGCGGATGCGTGTTGACGGAACCCTGTTGGAGAGCGACAGCCTGCCGCGGGACCGTGCCGGTGCGGTGCTCGCGCGCCTGAAGGTGATGGCGGGTATGGATGTTACCGAGACCCGCCGCCCCCAGGACGGTCGTTTCCGCCATCGGAATACGAGCCGGGCGGTGGATGTCCGCCTTTCGAGCATGCCGACGGTCTGGGGGGAAAAATTGGTCGCGCGTTTGCACGGGCGCGGCGACTCGCCCCTCGGGCTGGTCCAGTTGGGTCTCGATCCGGTCTGCGCGGCGCGGCTGGAATCCCTGGCACAACGTCCGTGGGGAATGCTGTTGGTGGCCGGTCCGACTGGAAGCGGGAAGAGCACCACGCTCTCGAGTGTCCTGCATGGTCTCAACCATCCCTCGCGCAACATTGCGACCCTGGAGGACCCGGTGGAGCATCCGATGCCGGGAGTGAACCACATTGCGGTGCAGCCGCGGATTGGGTTGACATTCGCCGCGGGGCTGCGCAGTTTGCTGCGTCAGGATCCGGATGTCTTGCTTGTCGGGGAGATCCGCGACCCCGAAACCGCGGCATTGGCGATCCAGGCCGCGTCGACCGGGCACTTGTTGCTCTCCACCGTCCATGCCGAGAGCGCGGTCGGAACCGTGGGACGTCTCGCGCATCTGGGGAGCGACCGTTGGCTGCTGGCTCAGTGCCTGACAGGTCTGGTCGGTCAGCGGCTGGCGCCGCTGGTGTGTGCCGATTGTGCGGAACCGGACCGGGTGCCGGATCCGGCCGGGCTCGGTTTCACGGAGTCGGATCCGGGTCTGCGCGGTGCGCGCCGGGGCCGCGGCTGTGTTCGTTGCCAGCAACGCGGGACCCGGGGGCGCATGGGCTTGTTCGAAGTGGCGTCGGTCGACGAACGCTTCCGGGATACGGTGCGTCACGGCGGCTCGGAGGCGGACTTGCTGGAAATCGCATCGGCAGGTGGGATGCGGACCATGGCGGATGCCGCGCGGGATGCGATTCGCGGAGGGCGAGTTCCGTGGAACGCGGTGGCGCCGATGCTGCGCGGGAGCGAGGCGTGACCGCCACCGGGATTCGCGGCAACGCGTACCCGAGGCAATCGGTCGTGAACGGGGACGCGTTGGCATGAGAGGCACCCGTTGGCGTATCGAGGCGCGGGATCCGTCCGGGCGGGCGGTCACCGTGGTGCGTCGTGGCATCACCCCCGAGCAAGCGTCCCAGCCCCTGCGTGAAGCGGGCTGGCAGCCGTTGCGAACCGATCCGGCCCGATCGCTGCCGGACGGAGCGTGGCAGCGGGCACCGGGACCGGACCGTGTTGCGAGTTGGATTGCGGCATTGCGGACGGTGGTGGAGAGCGGGATGCCCCTCGCGACCGGACTGATTCTGCTGGCACGGCAATTCGGCGACCCGCGCCTGCGCGCCCTGTCCGAGGACGCAGCCCGGGAGATATCCCAGGGTTTCAGTCTGTCATCGGCACTCGGCCATGCCCCTGCGTGGATTCCGTCGTCGTTGCAAATGCTGGTGCGTTGCGGGGAACAGTCCGGTCGGTTGCCGGAGAGTTTGGCGGAGGCGCAGCGGCAGCTCGAGCGATCCGCCGCGACCCGGCGCAGGATTACGACGGCGGCCGCCTATCCGGTAGCGACGTTGGTGTTGTCGGCGCTCGTGGTGGGGATTCTGATTCCCTGGATCCTGCCGACGTTCGAGAAGATCTACGAGGACCTGCGTGCTCCGCTGCCTCCCACCACCCGGGCGTTGCTTACCGCCTGGCATGCGATCGCCGATCAGGCCGGATGGTTTGGATTGGGCCTGGTGGGCAGCATCGTCGGGGTGGTGCGCGGGTTGAGGACCCCACGTGGAAAAAACGCGCTGGAAGCGTTGCAGCGCCGGATTCCGGGTGGGGGACCATGGCTGCGGGACGTTGCACTGGGGGATGCGCTGTGGGCGCTGGCGGGAATGCTGGAGACCGGGGTGCCATTGGTGGACGCGTTGCTCGCTGTTTCGGGTTCATCAGGGCATCCGGGTGTTCGCGATGCGCTCCAGTGGTACGACGCGCAGCTGCGCAATAGCCAACAAGCTTTGGTGGTCGCGCCAGAGACGGCGGTGCCTTTGTTGCCACAGCATTTGCCCGATGGCTATTGGTCAGGCTTGCAACAGCATTTCAGTGCCAACCAGAAAACTTT
>CAZYBA010000229.1:0-5731 GCA_964646105.1 uncultured Armatimonadia bacterium | reverse complement strand
TCCAACCGAAGCGGAATCGATCGGGTCCAGCCAGCCGGTGAAGCCAATTGCCTGCCGAAACTGGTGACCTGATCCGGGGATCGGGTACATTGCCGTCGCCATGGCCCCCTACACGCCCCCCATCGCGGCACTCCTCGCCGCCACTGTCTCCGTCGCCAGCCCCAGCACCGCACCGCAGACCGGAACCCAACCCGGCCCTACGACGGTCGTCGCGCCGCGCATGCCGGCCCTGTCGCCCGATGGTTCCAAAATCGCCTTCGTCTGGCGCGGTGACATCCTGATCGCCCCCGCTTCCGGCGGAGTGGCAACCCCGATCACCAGCCATGTCGAAGTGGATGCCTACCCGGTCTTCTCGCCCGATGGCAAGTGGATCGCGTTCGCTTCGGCACGATTCGGGAATTTCGACATCTTCGTGGTCCCCGCCACCGGTGGTCCCGTGCGCAGGATCACCTATTCGTCGGGGAGCGAAATCCCCTCAGACTGGACCCCCGACAGCAAACGACTGGTCTTCGCGGGCAGCCGCGACACCCCGAATCCCAGCCTCTTCAGCGTCGATGTCGAAACCGGCAAATTCACGAAATTGGCCGAAGACTACCAACGTCTCGGGGGGGCCGCTGTATCGCCCGACGGTAAAGCCCTGGTCGCAACCCGGAACGGTTTCCCGTGGTACCGACCGCGCTACACCGGCTCCGCCGCATCGCGACTCTGGACCATCGGAATTGCGGACGGCAAGCGATCCCTCCTCACTCCCGGAAACCGGCAACACCTCTGGCCGCGCTGGATGCCGACCGGCAAGGATATCGTCTGCGTCACCACCGGCGCCGAAACCCCCGCCGCGCAATGGCTCGGCAAGCCGCCGCTGCGCTGGGACGACAACCCGGAACGTACCCCCAACCTCTGGCTGATCCCGGCACAGCCCGGTTCCAAAGCGAAACCGCTGACCCGATTCACCGGAGGCAGCGTCCGCTCACCCAGCGTCGCCGCCAAGACCGGCGCCATCGCATTTGAATACGGAAGCGACCTGCACATCCTGGACCCGGGGGCCGCCCAGCCCCGCAAACTCGTCTTCACCGCCGCGTCCGACGACAAAAACAACGCAGTCCAACGCCAGATCATCAACAGCGCCGATGTGGCCGAAGCCGAAATCAGCCCAGACGGCAAGACTTTCCTTTTCGGACTGCGCAACGACCTCTGGACCGTTCCCGTAGACAAGCCCAAGGGGCGCAACGCCGACGATGCAACGCGCATCACCGACTGGGTCGGGTTCGACCGAGACTTCAACTGGTCCAAGGACGGCAAAACCGTATTCTTTGTCTCCGATCGCGAGGGTCCGGACCGGGTCTACGCACTCGACATCGCCACCAAGAACATTCGAACTGTCTGGACGGGAAACGACGACGCCTGGGGACCGAAAATCTCTCCCGACGGGAAGTCGGTCGGCTTCTGGGTGAAGGGCCCGGTCGAGACCGCCGGTCTCTACACCGTGCCCGTGGAGGGTGGTGAGCCGAAACGAACCCTCGCCGTGCCCGCCGCGCTGCAACAGGACTTCAATTGGTCGCCCGACGGCCGCTGGATCGCATACACACGCACCAGCCCCGAGACCGAAAACTCCAATGTCTTCCTGACCACCGCGGCCGCGGGGGGGATGCACCTCAACGTCACCCTGCTCAACTCCTTCCACGGGACTCCGGTCTGGTCGCCCGACGGACGCTACCTGTTCTTCCCTTCCAACCGCGACGGGGACGGCCTATACGCATTGCCGTTGCAACCCGAGGCCGCGCGGGTGGACGAACTGGAAATGAAGTTCGAGAAGCCCACCGGCCCTGTCCGTGTCGAACCCGACACCGACGACATGCCGTCCCGAATCCGCAAAATAGTCGGTTCCGGTATTTCGGAACTGGCGGTCACGGGGGAAGGGCAACTGGTCTTTGTTTCCGGCGGAGACCTTCACGTCTCCGCATTCGACGGCTCCGGTGTGCAACGACTCACGCAAGGCGGGGGCGTCTCGCATGTGCGCGTCGGCCCCGACCAAAAATCGGCGTTCTACCGAAAAGGGGGCCAGCTTTGGGTGGCGCGCGGTCTCAATCCCGGCGCCCCCCAGCAAATGGTGGCGTTCACCGCACTCTGGAGCCGCGACACCCACGCCGAACAGAAGGCTGCGTTCAATCAATTCTGGCGCGCGTTCAACGCAGGTTTCTACGACGGTAATTTCCATGGTCGCGATTGGAAAGCCATCCGCACCCGGTACGAACCGATGCTCGACGGAGTCGGGACCAAGTTCGAATTCGCCAATGTCCTCAACATGATGGCACACCGGTCCCGGAATCAAGGTTCTTGAAGTCCCGCGCCGATCTCCCGGCTCGTTTGCCAAGACCAAGATCGAACCCGGCGAGTATGTCCTCGCGGTGGACGGCGTGGACGCATCCCTGGACGAAACCTTCCTGGAACGTCTCGCCGACCGCGGAGACCGCGATGTCACACTCTTGGTGAACAAGACACCCGGCAAGGACGGGGCGCGGACGGTGATCTACAAGGCTCTCTCGGGCGGCGAGTGGAGCCAGATCTGGTACGCCAACCGCATCGACACGCGTCGCAAGCTCGTGACCTCGGCCTCGTCCGGCAAGATCGGCTATGTGCACATCGCCGGGATGGGAATGGGAAACCAAGCCACGTTCGAGAAGGAGTTCTACGCCCACGCCGAAGGCAAGGATGCGATGATCATCGATGTTCGCGAGAACGGCGGCGGCAACATCGGAGATCGGCTGATATCGTGGCTCGCCAACAAACCGTACGGAAGCTATGTCCCGCGCGGCGGCGTCGCCAAGGCCGGTCCCCCCGACTGGGCCGCACGAACCTTCGCCAACAAACCCATCGTCGTCCTTATGGGCGAATCGTCGTTCAGCAACGCCGAAATGTTCCCGTACGGGATGCGTGCCACGGGTCTCGCCAAGTTGGTCGGCAAACCCACCCCGGGCTATGTCATCTGGACCACCGGCCTGCAGCTGGTGGACGGAACCGACGCCCGGATGCCGTTCGGCGGAACCTACCGCAAGGACGGTTCGCCGTTGGAAAACATGGGGGAAGTCCCGGATTTCGACATCGAATGGACCGCCGACGATTGGAAAGCCGGAAAGGACCCGCAACTCGAGAAAGCCATCGAATTGCTTCGGAAGTGAGCGGAAAGAGGTCCGGTCGGTCCCCAACTTATCCGGCCGGACGCTTCCTCCGAAGACGTTACACAGATCTGGCCCGGTCCCCCCGGGCCTTTTCTTTAGGGGCCCATCCACCGCGTCCGATATACCTGCCGCTTCGGCACCGCGGCTGTGACGAAGTTGCGATCCGCAACTGCACGAAGAGGGTGCGATCAGTGCGGACAGGTCAGCGGGGACGAACTATGCTGCTTGCGTCTTTCGGCAACAGGCGTGCAATCCACATCGGTACACGCAGCAGCAGCAACACGGCCAACGTTCCTGCAATCGCGCCCACAATCACTTCGCGGACGGTATGCGCCTTCGCCTCCACGCGAGTTTGTCCGACCAACGCGGCGATCCCGTAGGCGAAAACCCCCACCCAAATGTGCGGGGCGAGAACCACAACCGCGGTCGCCATGAAGAACGCCACCGCGGTGTGCCCGCTGATCGCTCCCCCGTAAAGCAGCGTTCCCTTGCCGGCTGTCACTTTCAAGGCCAAGACCAAGACCATCAGCAGAAGGAATGCTCCCACAAACTGCGGGACGGTGGACGGATTGAGCATACGCTGCCGAGAAACCTCGAGATTGAGCGCACCCAAGAAAATGATGCATCCGACAACGGCCGCCGTGATCGCCGACACCAAAACCGCGCCCGCCGCAATATCTTTCACAAATTTGGCTGCGGGGTGGTAGCGGTCGGTAATCATGTCGACCGTGGCCTCGATCGCCGTGTTGAACAGTTCCGAAATCAACACCAACGCACAGACGAACACCAGCGCGATCATCTCCATGCGTGGAAGGCGCAGCACCATTCCCGCCAGGAACATCGCCGCGAATGCGGCAGTATGGAAACGCATGTTGCGCTGCGTGCGGAATGCGTGGGCGATCCCTTCGGCAGCGTGCCGGAACGACACCACCACACTCTTCGGGCGCCAAGCCTGGGAGCGCGTCGCACGTCCCGCCGACGTATTGCCTTGCGCCTTTTCCGTGTCCGGATTCATGCCGCAGGCTCCAACGGATCCAACGGTTTCCCGAGAATCCGAGCCTCGAGTCCACGCATCACGTTAGATCCCGCCTCGGTATCGTCCTCATGACCGAGCAGGTGCAAAACCCCGTGCACGAGCAACAACGCCAATTCGTCATCGAGATCCCACCCCCGGGCCGTTGCCTGACGTCGCGCGGTATCCACCGAGATCACCACATCGCCGAGTTCCTCACCCAGCGGTTCGTCAATCTCCCACAACGGCCACGAAAGCACATCGGTGGGCTTGTCCTTCCCCCGCCAATCCCGGTTCAGCTCCTGAATACGGACGTCATCGACCAAACTCACACTCACCGCCGCCGATATCGGATCGAAGTCTTGGCGGTTGCGGGACTCGGGCAGCAAGCCGGGGCAAGCGACCAGACTTGACAACGCCCTACGGGCACGCGGAGGCAACGGGATCGCGCCCCCCTCCACTATCTCCAAGACGCCACCCGCCCGACAACGTTCACTTCAATACGCTCACGCGGCATCGCGCGGACCGTTTTGGCGCGAACGGGCATCCTCGTTGTCGACTCCCTCGCGGGCAACCGACGCTGGCTGCTCCTCTTGCGCAACCGATTCCGAAACCCCGGAGGCCGATTCCACATTGTTCGCGGGTGAATTCGGATAGGTGATCCGACCGTGCAACGTCCCCGACAAGATCGTTGTGAAAACCTCCTCCAGCGTGCGCAGGTCCCGCAGTGTCAACGCACACTCGTCGAGCTGACCGTCGGCACGCTTGTCCTCGATCATTCGGGAAACAAATTCTGCCAGACGCTGTGGCGTGGGCTTGGCCAGTGTCCGCGATGCCGCTTCGACCGTGTCGGCCAACATCAGGATCGCCGCCTCCTTGCTGGTCGGCTTGGGCCCCGGGTACCGGAACTGCGCCTCCAGCTGCTTGTTCGGAACCCCACCCGTCGCCTGATGGTAGAAGTAGCGCATCAGACTCGTGCCGTGATGCTGCGAAATCACTTCGCGGACACGGGGAGGGATTCCCGCCGACGCCGCCATCTCCAGTCCTTCCTTGACATGCGACGTCAGGACGATCGCCGAAAGGGACGGGTTGAGATTCTCGTGGACGTTCTCCCCGGTCTGGTTTTCGATGAAGAACTCGGGACGATTCATCTTGCCGAGATCGTGGTAGTAAGCCGCGACCCGCACCAGCAATGCATCCGCGCCGATCGCCTCGGCCGCCGCATGGGCCAGATTGCCCACCATCAACGAATGGGCGTAGGTCCCGGGCACCCGCATCCGGAACTCCTGCAAGACCGGGGTTGCCGGGTCGGAAAGTTCCAGCAACCGCAAATGCGTTGTCAGGTGGAAAAGACGCTCGAAAAGGGCGACTCCCAGGAAAAACAGCATCAAGGCCACTCCTCCCGATACCAAGCCCCACAGCGCGCCGGCGAGGAGTTCCTTGGACGTATCCCCTTCCAGCCCGCCCACCACGACGTTAAGAAGCGCGTTCGCACCGCAAAGCACCAGCGCCGCGCGCATCAAATCCGTCCGGTTACGCAGCG
>CAZYBA010000228.1:0-5737 GCA_964646105.1 uncultured Armatimonadia bacterium | reverse complement strand
ACACGACATCGGCTGATTTCGCACGCCAAAAACTGATTGTGCATTGCCTCGATCGTTCCAGCGGAAAAATCCTCTGGCAAGACGAGATGGGTACGGGGTATCGGTCGGGCAACGAAGGTTCGGCGGTGCGATTGGACGAGCGCAGCCACTACGCGGCTCCGTCGCCGACTACGGATGGCAAACGGGTGGTCTTTTTCTTCGGAAACGGCGACTTGGCGGCCTACACCCACGCTGGCAAGAAACTGTGGCAGCGCAATCTCCAGAAGGACTACGGCGACTTCGCGTTCCAGTGGACATTCTCGTCGAGTCCCCAGTTGTGGAACAATCGCCTGTATTTGCAGATCCTTCAGCGGGATCGTCCGGTAGGTGCGCGGGGCAAGGATGACGCCCGATCGTTCCTGCTTTCCCTGGACCCGGAAACAGGGAAAGAGCAATGGCGCTCCGAGCGTCCTTCGGTGGCTAAGAACGAATCTCGGGAATCATACGCAACCCCCATCCCGGTCGAGGTTTCGGGCAAGAAACAATTGCTGCTTGCGGGCGGCGATGTGGTTACGGGGCACGATCCGGAGGACGGTCGTGAATTGTGGCGCTGGGGTACTTGGAACGAAGGCCATCGCGAAGTTTGGTGGCGGTTGGTTCCCTCCCCGGTGGTCGGGGATGGCGTGGTTTTGGTTTGTGCCCCAAAGCGGGCGCCGGTCTATGCCACCAAGTTGGGGGGCAGCGGTAATCTCTCCGCCGACTTCCTGGCATGGCGCAGCGACGACCGCAGCGTGGTCACGTCGGATGTGCCAACCCCGCTCTTTTACCAAGGCTCGTTTTTTGTGTTGAGCGACGTCCGTAAGTCACTCTCCCGTCTGGATCCGAAGACAGGCAAGGTTCTGTGGAGCATCGACATGCCGGGGAACCAGATGTATTGGGGTTCGCCCGCGGGTGCGGACGGCAAAATCTGGTGCATCGATCTCGACGGATATGTTGCGGTGGTCGATGCGGTATCGGGCAAGGTGTTGTCCCGCAATGCCATGGGTGCGGAAGGTGCCGAGATTCGTGCTTCCATTGCGGTCGCCCACAATCGCCTGTTCATCCGCACCCACGACCGTCTCTTCTGCATCGGCAATTGATGCGTCCCGTGGTTCAGGGCGATTCGTCCGTGCCGCGAACGTCTGGGACGGACATGTCAGTCGGGCGTCCAGCCCCCGGATTTTACCGTTGGTTCTCTAGATGAACTTGGTTATATGAGGTGCATGTTGCAGTCACCGTCGGATTCGTTGCGAGTTGCCGCCGGCCCGTTGTCATCGCGATTCCGCGTTGCGTGGCGCCTGCGTACCGGAGGTCCAATCCTGGGTGCGCCCTTGGTTGCCCAAGGGAAAGTCGTGGTTGGTTCGGACGACAAATGTGTCCATTGCGTGCGTCTCGACACCGGAAAACCGGTCTGGAAGTTCGCGACCAAGGGAGTTGTCGAGGCGGTGCCGCGTCTGGTCGGAGGTGCTGTGGTCGTTGGATCTGCGGATCGACACCTGCATGCCATTGATTTCAATACCGGCAAGATCCGTTGGAAATACAAGACCGACGACAAGATTCTCGGGGGAGCGGCAGTGGCGGAGGGCCGTGCCGGTGGTTCCACGTGGGTCTTGGTGGGCAGTTACGACAACTTGGTCCACTGTGTGGATGCCGCCACGGGAAAGCGGGTCTGGACCTACGAGACCGACAACTATGTCAACGGGATGCCGGTAATTGCCGGTGAAGCGCGCGACCGGGTTGTCTTCGGCGGTTGCGACGGCATCCTCCACGTCGTAAGCCTTGATAATGGAAAACGAATCCGAGCCATCGAGATCGGCGACTATATTGCGGGAACGGCCACTGTGGATGGCAATCGTGCGTACCTTGGGCATTACGGGAACGCGGTGGTCTGTGCGGATATCGAGACAGGCAAGGTGCTCTGGACGTTTCGCGACCGTGGCTTCCCCTATTTCGCGACGCCGGCGATTGCGGGAGATGTCTTGGTGATCGGCGGACGGGACCGTTTCATCCGGGCCATCGACCGCACGAACGGCAAGGGACTTTGGGCATATCGCACACGTGGAAAGGTCGATAGTTCACCGGTGATCTGCGACGGCAAGGTGGTTGTGGGTTCCGAGGACGGCAAAGTCTATTTGATGGCACTCGCGGATGGCAAATTGATCTGGAACTGGACCGTCGGAAAACCGGTGATGGGTTCGCCGGTGGTGGTTTCCAATCGAATCCTGATCGGCGCCGACGACGGCACCTTGACGGCATTCCAAGGGATTTGAACGAGACCGGATACGCAATCGAGGAGACAGGATGCGCGTCTTGATCATGTCGGACATGGAGGGGGTGAGCGGGATCGTGACCTGGAAACAGGTCGAGGGTGGCTCCCCTATGTTCGAGGAGTCCCGTCGCTTGTATACGGAGGAGATCAATGCCGCGGTACGAGGGGCCGTGGCGGCCGGCGCCACGGAAATCGTGGCGGTCGATTGCCACGGAGCCGGAGGCGATTGGTCGTTCAATTCGTTTGTCCCCGAGCTCTTGCACCCCGACTGCGAATGGGTGGCGCATCACCGTTGGTCTCGGTACACGGAGTTGCTGGAGAAGGGGTGCGATGCGGCGTTGATGGTGGGAATGCACGCCCGCGCCGGAACACCGGACGGCGTCCTGTGCCACACGATTTCAACGGTAACGTGGCGCAATCTTTGGTTCAACGACGATCTTGTGGGTGAGTTGGGAATCAACGCGGCGCTGTGCGGACATTTCGGCTGCCCGGTGGCACTCGTGACCGGCGACGTCGCAACTTGCCGCGAAGGGCGTGAAATCCTGGGGGACAATCCCGTTTATTGCCCGGTCAAGACCGGACTCGGACGTTTTTCCGCACGGCAGATCCCACCGGTTCGCGCGCGTCAGATGATAGAGGATGGCGCGCGCGAGGCATTGCGCAACGTACAGCGCATGCGTCCGTACGAACCATCCAAACCACTGCGCATCACCATCGAAGTCGACACGGTCGACCGCTTGGGACCGTTTCTCGGGAAGCCCGGCATCGAATCGATCGCCCCATTGAAAGTCCAAGCCTCCGGATCCGATTGGATGGAGGCTTGGAACAAGGTCTGGCCGTTCGGAGATGTGATCTGACTACGCAGGCACTTCCCAGAGGGTCAATTCGCGCGCCCCTTTCACCAGCAGACGGTTTCCGCTGATCGCAGGGCTGGCCCAGACCGTGCTGTCGGCCACATCGTAACGCGCGCTTTCCTCCAAACCGCCCGGCGTCTTCCGGTACGCAAAGCACCTCCCTCCGGCGTCGAATGCCAGAATGTGGTTGCCAATGTCGTAGAGAGAGACATTCTCACCTTTGTTGCCGGGACATTCCCACTCGATCTTGCCGGTGTCGAGCGTCATGCACACCACCTGACCACGCCGTTTTTCGTTGACCGCGTAGATGCGGTTCCCCTCGACAAGCGGACTGGATGTCGACATGGTGACATCGCGGGTTTCCCAGATTTTCTCCGGCGCCAGCGTGTTGCCGCTCTTCTTCAGACGCATCGCGAACGTCGCCCGCTGGTTGGCCCCGCACACGACCGTCTCACCGGAAATGATCGGCGTGATCGAGTTGTGGTTGAACATGTTCTGACGGTTCCCCAGCGTCCACAGAAGCTTTCCGGATTCGGGGTCGATCCCCACCCACTGGTTGTGGGAGGCGGTAACGATCTGACGAACCCCGGCGAGTTTGGCCATGAGTGGTGACGTGTACGCGGGACCTTCGAAGCGCGACGCCCAGATATCACGGCCGGTGTCCTTGTCGATCGCAAGGAAGGACCCTTCCGATTCGTGGCCGACATGGACATAGATCTTCTTGCCGTCAACCAACGGCGACAACGATGCCCCGCAGATAGGGAACGGAATCCGGTACCGCTTGGCATATTCGTTACGCCACAGGATTTTCCCGGAGTCGGCGTTGTAGCACGTCATCAACCCGTTCACACCGATGGTGTAGAGTTTGCCGTCGTGCCAAAGGGGGGTGGATCGCGGAGCCTTCCCCAGTCGCATCGCAGGGAAAATGACACTGTCGAAAGGTGCGGACACGGTGTCGGTCCACACGACCTTTCCGGTTGACGCGGAAATGCACTGGGTCAGTTCGTTGTCACCGGTGCGCACCAGAACGTACGCCTTGTCTCCAACGAGAATCGGGGACGAATGTCCTTCGCCGACCGGCAGGTTCCACTTCCGAACCAGAGCCTTGGGCCAACGGGATGGCGTCTTGAAGCCCGCTACCTTACCGGTGCGCTGCGGACCACGCCACTGGGTCCAATCGGTTGGAGCAACATTTCGATTGATCAATTCGGGACATCCCTTCACTTCCGTGCTACGGGTAGAAACAGCCCGGATTGAAATCGGTTCCCGATCCTGCGGACCGACCGTATTGCATAATCACGTAGGGTCGAAACCAGATTGGTTTCGTTGCCATGGAAGAGCAACGACCCCGATCAGTCGTTACGCAGCGAATCGACCAAACGTCCGCGCATGACAGCCAGGGTCGACAGGACTGTGGAAAGAATACCGACCACGACTACCGCCGCGAGGGGCGCGATCAATGTGCCCCAGGGAACGCCCTGCTCGTTGCGCGCGATCACCGGCGCAACCGCCACCAGTGCGGCGATCAGCCCGGTCATCATTCCGACCACCAGCAGACCGGTATGTTCCAGAACCAGAAGCCGTAACAGAACGCTACGGGAAAAGCCGACCGCCCGCAACGCGGCGATTTCAGAGCGGCGATCGCCCACGTTTCTCTGCACCACGACTGCCAAACCACCCGTTCCCAAGAGCAATCCCAGTCCACCAAGCAAACCGAAAATCGAAAGGTAAGTTTCCTCGACTGCCTGGAAACCGGCCAATCGCTCCACGGCAGACTCGAGCCCCACCCCGACATCCTCCAAGCCCGCGGACAATTCCTCGCCAATCTCGGTACGACGATCAACGGGAGCGTCGACAAGAAAGGCTTGGTAGCCCGCACGACGCGGAAACAACCGGATGAAATCGGCCTCGTTAATGACGAGTGCGCCCTGCAGGATCGAATTCGGCAAAACCGCTACCACGCGCAATCGTCGCAGTATTCCGTTGTCGTCACGAATCGCCCACGAATCACCGAGTTTACGCCCCAGCGACCAAACAATCGTGTTGGTGTCTCCGATGACGGGAATCGTTTCCTGTTCCTCCCTCAGAAGACTCCACGGATCGTCGGCCTTGCCTCCTTTGTGGAATGCGGAACGTCGGGAAAGGGCCTCGGGATCGACACCGAGGATCCGGGGATCTTGGGCACGGTTGAGGTTCAGGCAACTGGCGTCGTCGCCTTCCCGGACCCGGATCGGAACGATTGCGGCTTGCGCCATCGTCGTTTCGTCGAGACCGAACGTTTCCCGCCCGTCCGCCGTGTTCAAGTCCTGGAAGACCGGAAGGGATGTTTCCACCCACCACGCAAATCCGCCGGTCCCGCTATCACGACGTAGTCCGTCCCGATGGTTGTCCGGTCGGTTGGCTCCGACGGCCACCACCAAGAACGTGCCCAGCGCGAACAGCAGGGCAACCGCGGCACTGCGGCCTGGACGACGGCGTGCAAAACGCAGTGTCATGTCGAAAACAGAAAGACGGCTCGGACGGACTGGGGTCTCGGAGATCGCCAGTATCCCGCGAACCGAGGCAATACCGGCGATCAGGAGCAAGGCACCGGCGC
>CAZYBA010000227.1:0-5738 GCA_964646105.1 uncultured Armatimonadia bacterium | reverse complement strand
CGGCAGCGCGCCCGGTCCGCTCGGGGTGATGGGGAACGCCCAGACCCACTGTGTCCAACTCCCCAACACGTTCGCGTTCGCCCAAGGCGCCAATGGCGGCCCGATCGACGACAACGCCTATCTCGGATTTGCCGAGCAGCTGTTGCCGGGCCTGGGGGAGACGGTTCTGGAAGCGTGGAAAGCGATGGGCTCGGAGAGCTCCGACACCATGCGCACCGCAGCCGACACACTGGAAGCAGTACCGGACAGTGCGATCGTCCTGGGTCCGCTCAAGGGCTTGCTGTTCCACAATGGGCGTCGTTTCCTGAACGACTTGGTGCTCCAGCTGCGCCAGGAGGCCGCCTACAACGACCTGCGCCGCTGCGAGGGAACCCCGTCCCCGGAGTTGGTAGGCGCATTCAGCGCGGCGGCGGACGCGTGGCAGCAGACCCACGGGTATGAGAACAGCTGGTGGATGCCGGACATCGACGCCACCCTGCGCAAGATCGGGCATCCGGCGGTGGACGCGATGCTGAACGAGATCTGGAACCCGTTCGAACTTCCCGCCGGTGGCATCGACTGTACGGGCTACGAGTATGTGGCGAACGTCTTGCGCACGGCGGAAAGCTTCACCCCCCGCCTCTTGGCTGCGTTGCGCGAGGCCGCAGGGCGGTGAGACCGCTCGACGTTACCTGAGCCTAAGTACGAAGCATGGACAAAGCCCCGACGGGCATTCCCGGATCGTGAAAAAACAATCGCCCCCGGCATACCCGCCGGGGGCGTCTTGTTTTTTGGGTGGGTTGGATTCGGCGTGTCGAGATCGACGACACGCATCCCCTTCTCAAATCCCCGGTTGAGCGTCGGGATCGCGGGGGCGGACGGTCACGGAGAACCACCGGGAATCCATGGTGAACTCGGCCGGTGGGTTTCCGTTGTCGCGCAGTGCCTTCCGCGCCCGGGCTATACCCTGGCCATAGCGATTCACGTACCCAAGACTACGCATCGCCTCGGCCACCACCGGATTGCGGTAATCGTTGCGCTCCGGAAAATGACCCGCCGCCTCACCGTACAGTCCTCCGGAATTTTCTATACAAACCTTATCCGCGAACCAATAGAAGCGAATCGGGGTATTCGATTCGTAATTGCGGTGCATGACGGCGTTCAGGAGCAGTTCGCGCAGGGCAGTCCGTGGATAATCGGAAACTGTTGTTTCCCTCAACGTGGACACAAAAACGGGGCGACTTTGGATGTTGACATCGATCAACAAGTCCAGAGTCTGGAGCACCATCGCCAGATCACCGTGGATTTCCTTCGAATCAACTACCGGGCTGGCGGAGTCCGAACCGGCCAATCGAAGGAACTGGACGTAGGCCCCCGGAATGAAATGGGCCGGTCGTTGCGTGAACAACAGCACCCCGGCATGCGTGGGACATTTCGCCCGGAGGTCGTAGAAGCGCAGACTTGCCAACTGGTGCGGTAGATCCCGGTGATTTTCCGCGATCACCGCCTCGGAGAGTGCCCTGCGCCGATACGAAATCAAGAAGAGGTCGTGGTCGAGATCTTCGAGGGTTGCATCCGGGCATGGCAATGCGTCGAATGAACGGGCACGAGCCACCCGCCGTTCCATCAAGATTCGCTCTTCCTGCTCGCTCGCCACCGCCTTCCGTGGACCGATACGCACCCAGACCTGGCCTTTGTAACGCACCGGCGGCATGTCGGACGGAGCCACTTCAACCACCGCGACATCCCCGTTTTCGAATTCGAAACGCTGCACCTGGATCGCCGGAATCGGAAGAATGTTTCCATCGGAGCGCAACGCTCCGAGGTTCTGCAGCAATCCGTCGCTGACCCGCAGGCCCGAAAGATTGCCGTCGTCATCGACTCCAATCAACAAATAGCCCGGCACCCGATGGCCCGCGAGATCATTGGCAAATGCGCAGACGGCTTGCGCGAATTTGTCCGTATTCGAAACAGAGACCGTTCTTTCGACACGGTCCGATTCCAAATCCGAAAGCAGGGATTCCAACTCGGTCTTCGAAAGCATCAGGCCCTTCTTCTGCTTCCATTGTCACGGTTCAATCGGCAATCGGCAACTTCCAGCCTCAGCCATGCCCGGTATGAGTCGGATCAGTACTCAAATGTCTCGCCCTCACGCCCCGGTGGTATTCGCGTAGTGGGTGGATGTCCGGCCCAGTAGCCCGAGGATCCGGCCGACCACCCACCCGGCCGTGCGTACCATGGGCAGCAGCACACGCTTTGGAAACAAAACACACAGCACCACCGTAGGGATCAAGCCGAACAGTTTTGCAAGGGTCGAGATCCAGACGTGGAGCCCCCCTTTGCGTCCCCAGAGGCTGAAATGGGCAGTCGATTGGTCGCGCGCGCGCCGGAATTGGTAGGAAATCGACAGCCTCTCCAGAGGAACAGTTTCGTATACCACAGCGTTGCGAGCCCACGAAACCGCTACCCCAGCCGCCTTGGCCTGCCCGCAGAAATGAGAATCATCCACGCCCGACGCGCCGAGGGATTCATCGAAACGAAGCACGTGGGCCCGCAAGGATGCCGTATCGATCCACCAGTTGTTTGTTGCAAGGTTGAGACGGGCGACATCGCCCGAGCGGTACAGACGCTCGTTGGTGTCGGCTTTTCGTCGGAAATCGTTCTGCAGACTGTCCGCAAGCAGCGCCTGAGTGGGAAGCAGTCGCGTGTGCTCGGGAAACCGCAACGCCACCGGACCACCGATCAACCCCGGTCCGGTCGCACGGGCATGGTCCACCATGGACCGCAGCCAGTCCGCATCCAGGGTTTCGTCGTCGTCGACAAACGCGAGAAAATCGAAACCGTTTTCCAACGCGTAGTCGACCGCGCGGTTGCGTCCGAACGGAATCCCGATCCGCGGCTCGTGGGCGTAGGCAAACTCGACAGCGCCCGGGGCGGTGTTGGCAGAGTTAACCAAACCCTCGACCGACGGTTCCGCATCGTTCTCAACGACCAGGCAAGTGACATCCACCCCGTCCGCCGGGGCGAGTGCCGCCACCGAATCCAACGCAGCCGCCAGCAACCGGGGCCGGCGCCGCGTGAGGATGCAGAGAACACAACGGGCAAGCCCGACATTTTCGGTCGGATCTTGCCAGACCGTCACTCGTTCTGGTTTGGAATCGTCCATGCTCGATAAGGGGATCACCACCGACCGGGTCCGCGGGAACTCGTCGCAACCTGCGAAGACAGCACCCGGCTTAGGTGGGTTGGAGCATTGCCCGCACAGTCTCCCGGAATTGAACCGTGCTGAACAGATGCGGCTGCCGTTCGAAGCAACATCATGCCCCGAATCGTCGAGAACCGCAGTAGCGAGCCTGACAACATAATCCCATGTTCGGCAATGCACGCCCGGTATTGTACGTATCGACGTCAAGTCGAGACGGACATTCGCTGCGGCCGGCAATCATTCTCCCATCCGCTCCCGAGGGCCGATCTCAAAGAGTCCCAGCCCCAAAACCCGCAACCATTCCTTGGCAAAGCGTGGAAACAGGTCCAAGTGCCCTGTTTCGTCGTGGGTGAACGACACGTCGGCCACAACGTGGATACGCCCGATCCACCCGGTCGTACCGGCAATCGACCGAGCCGAATCGAATGCACCCGGACCCGGCCGCGACGGCGCCGTGGCGAACGTCGATGCGACGGACCCCGCCGACATTGCCCCGGCCGGATCCACCAATCCCGAGCGCAATCCATCCTCCCGACTGTGCAGGATGCCGTAGCGCGACCTAACAACGGAGCGGATGAATCGACCCCGCACCAAAGCCTCCGTATTGTTTTTATTTAATATACAATTCCATTTTTTAATTAAATAGAAACACTTTTCAAAATCGTCTATTTTAATTTTTACAATTCTGTCTAAAGGGTAACGTTTTGGTAAGTCCGCTGACGATACATGACAATCGCTGGACAGCCCGGACCATTCCGGGACCGCGACAACCCATGGCTAATGGCGATCACCCCTCCGAGGACCAATATCGTGTCTCCCCCCTCGAGCTGGCACAGCAGCTAGAAGCGATCGCGCGCCAATGGAGGGAATCCATCCACCATTCCACCCGGATGCAGGAATGGAGGCAACGGTACCATTCGCGCGGGATTCGCGGTCTGAACCCACCCGGCGAAGCCCCCGGAGCGAACCTGAGCACCGTCGCCCCAGGAATCGCCGGCCGAATCATCGCACTCGCGCTCGACAATCCGACAAACGGATGCCAGCGCATCTCCCAGATAATCACGGAGTCTGGATTTCCTATTTCCCACGTTTCCGTTCAGGCAATTCTCAACAAAAACAACCTGGGGCATCGCAACGCCCGCATTAGGGCGCTTGAATGCGAGGTGCTCGCCGGAACGATTGCGCTCAGTCCGCAAAGAGCACAATGGATCGAATCCGTCAACCCGTCGTTCGCCGAACGTGAATCCGATCCAACAACTCCCTACACCATGGTCTCCATGGGCCACACCGCGGTTTCGCGAATTCCCGGAATCGGGCGTGTGCACCTGCACGCCGGCATCGAAATCTGGAGCCTCCAGGCATTTGTCGTCGCCGCCCCCGACACACAACCCGAATGGGCCATCAGCGTCCTCCACAACGACATCCTCCCCGAGGCCCGCAAACTCCGCCGCAAGGTCGAGGTCGTCCGCACCACCGACGATCGGACGTTCACCGGGCCGGACGTCCACATCTTTCCCATCTATCTGGAACTCAACGAAATCAAGCACGAGGTTCGCGAAACCCCGGACGGGCACACGCGACGTTTCCTCACCATCCTGCTCGAGGATTTCGTCAAAAAATCTCGAAAACGGGCCTACACCACCTTCGAACGCTACCAGTTCGAACTCGACCATTGGATCGCGAACTACAACAAGAACATGTCCCTGCCCGGATGGCCCAACCTGGGCGAAAGCCCGGCCACACGCCTCGGAATCTGGCGCGACGCAACCCTTGGTCCCGGCAAGACCACTGCCGCTCAGAATCCCGAATCGTCTGCCTGACACAACAATCCATCCCCCGGAAACAACGCGGACGATTCCCGGTCCCCGTACAGTCGATCGCCTCCCCGCGGGTCGGCCGCCCGGCGAACCCTAGACCAAAACAGCCCCGCCGGAAACCGGGGGGCTGCACCCTCTTCGAGAACGTCGAATACTAAGGCTCAGTGCATGTCGAGGCCGCCCGATATATCGATCGAGCCACCCGTGATGTAAGACGCCTTCTCCGAACACAAATACGCCACCAAATCCGCCACTTCGTCGGGGCGGCTCAGACGCGGCACCAACAACTTGGCCATGAACGCCTGAACGTCCGCGTCGCCACCCACATCCCGACGTTCGGCAAAGTTTTTCGCCATCATGCCGGTGTCCACCGCCGCCGGACAGACGCAGCACACCCGGATCTTGTCCGGCGCCAGTGCAATCGCAGCCGATTTGGTCAGGTGCACCATCCCCGCCTTGGACATGCCGTAGATCACCTGCGTGGGACGACCCGAGCGCCCTGCGGCGGACGCCACATTGACCACCACCCCGCCGTTCCCCAGACGCGCCATCTCCTTGGCAGCGGCCTGCAGGCAGAAGAACGCACCCTTGATGTTGATGTCCATCAACCAGTCGTAGGTGGATTCCTCGACATCCCAGATCGACTCCAACCGAAACACCCCGGCATTGTTGACCAAGGCATCCAGACGTCCCATCGACTCGGCGATCTCCGGGAAGACGCTCCGAATCGCATTGAC
>CAZYBA010000226.1:491-5747 GCA_964646105.1 uncultured Armatimonadia bacterium | reverse complement strand
GGGGGGGGGGGGGGGGGGGGAGGGAGGGAGGGGGGGGGGGGGGGAGGGAGGGGGGGACGGACGGACGGCGGGGGGGCTGCCGCATGGAGAGGCGTCGTGCGCTGCGGTTCGGGGGTGTGTGTGGGATTGTGACGAACTCCGCGCCCCATCGAGTGGTGGGAACGGAGCGTTTTCCAGAGCATTGTGCGGGATTCAGGTGGGATTCTCCACCAGAGCACAGGGTAGTCCGTCGTCTTCGATATCTTCAGCAGAAAACGTGCCTTGCGCGAGATTGTGACAGTGCCACGCGGGTCACTATGCCTCAGGCGTCGCGACCCGGGAAGCCATCACAAAACGCCGAGGGATTCAGGGACAGATCAGGCGGGTCAGGCGGCTAGGCGGAAGCCGATCGTAGAACTGCTGAAATCCGGGTGGTACCTGAAGCGGTACGCACACCGGAAGTAATCCTCAAGGCGAAGGCACCAATGCCCACCCCGAAGGCAACGCGCTTTGCCTTCAGGCGGGCCAACTGGGTCTATTTGCTCAATGCCCGAATACGCGCCGTACTGGTCAGAACACCACTGCCAGACATTGCCAGACATGTCCGTCAAACCGTACGAGTTGCGGAAGAATGTCGAGGAACGAACAACAGGAGCGGTACGCTCCTGCAGGGTTCCCACCGAACACCACAGCTTTGATCGGTCAAAACGATCGCCCCAAGGAAACTCCAGATCTTCCCTTCCGCCACGGGCACCATACTCCCACTGCGCCTCCGTAGGCAACGTCAACCTGAACCCCGCGACATCGCTAGCCCAAGTTAAAAAGCCTACCCCACCGTCGCCACCCATGATGTCGTTCCACTTCACGTTCACCACCGGGTGGTCCTCAAACCAACCCCACTGCGGAGCTTCCGGCATCGCAGTCCCAGTCGCAACACAGTACTCACGCCACATGGCAACCGTCACCGGAGTCGCCCCCATCTTGAAAGCTGACAAGCGCACGGTGTGCCTCGGACGCTGGTCCGATCCACCTGAATTGCTTCCCATGTGAAATGCCCCCGCGGGAATGTTGCACAGTGACTCCATGTACCCGTGCAACTGAGGATAGTCTTTCAATCGCCGTGAGAGTGCCCGTCGCCCCTCAGGAGCCACCCGGGAGGCTGGATTCGGCACGAGGGAAACTTCCAACCGTGCAACCTCGCCCCGCTTGAGTACCACGGTCCGGACATACGGACGGAAGCCGGCGACATCGACGGCAACCTCTATCTGTTTCGACTTTGCCTTCGTCTCGGTGGTATAGACATTGCCCACCAGAGGTTGGTCGTCGACAGTTACCTCGGCGCCCGCCGGAACACCAACCAACTCCAAGCGGATTGTCGTCGAGGGGATCTTCACTTCGGGGACACTTGGTGTGATCGGAGCAGGAACGGAAGCCACTCCGTTCAGGTAGATCTGCTCTTCCAGGCCGTTGTCCTCCCGCGGCAATTGTTTGTTTCCCGATTTAGTGCGGACCGCAGAACGGGTGGATTGGAAGACCTCCAATAGCGACAGGTTTGGTTGGCGCAGGTTGCGGGCCAGTTCGGCTGTGTAGATTGAATTCGCACCTCCCAGAGTCGCGCTGGCAGTCTCCCCAGGACTAGCCGCAAATGCGACCAACGTTGACGGATCCATCTTGCGGCTGACCACAGCCAATCCCTTGCCGCCTTCACCCTTTTGCCCCAGAAAAGGGTTGTCCCGGCAAGCGTCGATGATCACCACATACGCTTTGGCCGCAGTCCCTTTCGCTATGTCAAGGACATACCCCAGTGAAAGACAGTCTTCCTTGACATCAGCCTCGGAATTCAACCCATCGTTGTCAACCGGAACCAAGTAGTTCTCACCGTCCACCTGAACCCCGTGGCCGGAGTAATACACGAATCCGAGCGCACCAGGACTGCCAGAGAGCTGGTCCCTCATCTCCTTGAGTTTTGCCCGCATCTCGGAACGTCGGCAGTTTGAAATCAGAACCACCACGAAACCCAACTCGCTCAAAGTCTTTCCCATCAACGCGGCATCGTTGTGGATGTTCGGAAGTGGGTTCCTTCTGTAGGTCTGGTTCGCGATGATCAACGCGAACCGTTTGCCCGCCCCGGCTATGGCTGATGCGTCTTGAGGTTGAGGTGGAACGGGAAGAGCGCCCGCGGCGGCAGCGGCGCCGAAGCCCAGCGGCCCGATACTCAAAGATCCCAAAAGAAGCGTTCGGCGGTTCATTCGGCGATTATAGCAGGGCAAACTTCGGAACTGGATTTGTCAAACGTCTCCAGTCTGTGAAGCCGCGCTGCCACTCCCCGCATCTCCAGCATCGCAAAAAAACTACCCGCACCGGGGTCGGTGCGGGTGGTTCTGTTTACCGAGTTCAATCGGATTCCCGACGCGTTTGGACGAGAAGACCGGTTGGTTTCTGCGCTCCTGAAGGCTCAGACAGCCGGGGCGGTGCGCTTCATCTCGATGTCGCCCATCGGGGTGCTGACCGCCATGCCGGTGACCTTGCCGTCCTTGTCGCGGACCAAGGTGAGGACAAAGCCCTCGGGAAGGCCGCTGCCGGTCACCTTGCCCTGATCGTCGACCGTGACCTCGACTTCCGGATATCCCTCGGCTTGGATGAATGCCTTGCCGTCCTTGACAAAGAACTTGACATCCGGAACCCCGGGAACATCACCCTTGTAGGTACCCACCGCGGCTTCCGCACGGGCCAGCGCGGTGTCGGCCGGCTTGGGTTCGACCTTCTTGAGGTCCTCGGTCTTCTCTTCAGGCAGCGCCGCTCGGGTGAATTCGGCGTCGCCCATCGGGGTCTGCGCCTTCATTCCAGTGACCTTGCCGTCCTTGTCGCGGACAAGGGTGAGCACAAAGCCTTCCGGAACCTTGTCGCCCTTGAGGACATCCTTCTCGCCGACGGTCACTTCCATGTCCGGGAATCCGTCCGCGCTCAGGACCAGTTTGCCGTCCTTGTGCTTGATGGTGACCACCGGCGCGCCGGGTTCCGTGGGGGTGTAAACACCCGTGACCGCCTTGGCCTTGGCGGCCGGATCCACAATGACGGGCGGCGCGGGGAACGTCTTGCGGGTGAACTTGAGCGTCGTGCCCTGAGCCTCGATCAGTATGCCGACGACTTTCTTGTCGCCATTGCGCGTGAACTTCGCCACCACGCCGTCGGGCAGCGACGCGCTCTGCACTTCGTCGTTGGGTCCCACCGTGAATATCAACGGAGGTTGATTTTCGGCCTCGGAAACCAAGGCGCCTTTCTCGACCTTGACATCAATCGTGCCGAGGGGACCGGCCTCGTCGGGCTCGTAGCGTCCGAGAACATCGGGGAATGTCTTGGGAGCGGCCGGCGCAGCGGACGGCGGCGCGGGGAACGTCTTGCGGTCGAACTTGCGCGACATGCCGGCCACTTCGATGGTGATTCCGGTCACCTTCTTGTCGGCGTTGCGGCTGAACTTGGCGGTCGCGCCATCGGGCAGGTTGGGCGAGAGAACTTCATCGGCCGGCCCGAGGCGGAACGATATCGGCGACTGCCCTTCGGCGGCGGCGATCAGGTTGCCGTTATCGTAACGGATCTCAATGAACCCCACGGGTCCGGCCTCCACCGCCTCGTACTTTCCGAGGATGTCGGGTACCGCGGGCGCTTCCCCCTTGCCGGGTTGCTTCGCATCCCCTTGCCTGGCGAAGACTCCCCCGCCTTGCGGCGACTGGACATCGAGCCCCGTGACATTGCCGTTCTTGTCCTTGATGACCGTGAACGAATAGCCTGCGGGGAGGACGGGGTTGGTCAGGGTTCCCTTTTCGGTGAGCGACACCGGGATGTCGGGGAATCCGGTGGCCACCATCACCAGGTTGCTGCCTTGCGCCTTGATGACAATGGTGGGCGCGGAGGGATTATCCGACTTGTAGGTACCGACGACCGCCTTTTGGGCGTCCGTAAGGGCGTCGGCGGGAGCCGCGGCCTTGCCCGGAGCGGGCGCGGCCGGCTTGTCCTGGGCGTTCACCAACTGACCGACCGAAAGCACCAAGCTGAGTGCCAAGAGGGTGTTCTTCATCGAAAATACTCCGAGGGAGACCGGGCGTCGCTACCGCCGTCCCGGGTGATAAGGAATGGTATCCGAAAAGTGCCGACGACAAACCCACTCGGGGAGCGCGACGCGAAATGCATCGTCCTTGAGTCCGAATGTTGCCTTCAAGACAACCGAAACCGAGTTCCGGTTCCGACGTCGTTCGCCACGTATCTTCCTACTGCCCAATCCGGGTACCGCCGCAGTCTGTCCACGCACCGCGTAGCAGACCACGGAAGCCATGGAGCCACCGACTGCCTCGCAAACCGCGGACCGCGCTTGGCATCCCGGGGTTGATGTCACCCGAAAACCAAGCGGGCGGCGGCGTGCAGCGGAAGATCGATATCGGCGACCGGCCGCTGGTTGAGCAGAAGCGCCCAGGCCACGCCGTCGGAACGCCGGATCAACGTCGAACCCGTCCCGTTCATGATTCCCAAGTGCCAGATGGTGGACGAACGTCCTTCCGGACGGACCATCCAACCGAGTCCTTGGAATGTCTGGGCCGGGCGTCCGTCCTTACGCAGTCCGAGCGGGGGTTCGGGGCGCTTGGTCATGCGGCGAGCGAGGTCGGACGGGAGACCGCCTTCCTTGGAATTGTCGAAGCACTCGGCGAAACGTACCAGTTCAGGGGCCGACGCCACCCAGCCGCCATGGCTGTCGATCGCGGCGGGGGTGAACTCAAGGAACGCACGATCGGGATCCCCGGAATCGCGCGCCATGTGGTAGTCGGTCTCGTCCGGTCCGAGTGTTTCCCGGGTTGCTGCCCCGATGCGCATTCCGGCGATGCCCATGGGTTTCAGGAAGCGGTCGCGGACATAACTTTCGTAATCCTGCCCGGTCATGGCCTCGATCCAGCGGCCCAGGAGGTTGTAGCCAAAATTCGAATAGGCGGTGCGTTTCCCCGGGTCGAAGTCCAGCGGGCGCGCCAGTCCCCATTCGAGAAAATCCCGATGGGCGAGGGGTGGCTTCTTTCCGAGATCCCGGGCCGCCGCGCCTTGTTGGAACATCGGGTCCCCGCTCTTGTCGCGGTCCCACCCGGCGCAGTGTCGGAGCAAATGGTGGACGTTGACTGTTCTCAAACGGGGGTCGGGCGGCTTGTCCGCCCCCGTCCACGGACTGATGTCGACACGTTCGAGCACCGGGGAATCGAGCAGGGCGGGATCGCGGCGGTCGTGGGTGACGAACAACGC
>CAZYBA010000226.1:0-481 GCA_964646105.1 uncultured Armatimonadia bacterium | reverse complement strand
CAACGCGGCGACCGCGGTGATCGGCTTGGCGACGGACGCGATGCGGAAGCGGGTGTCGGGCTGGACCAGCCGATCGGTGCCGCGTCGGGCGACTCCGTAACCCCGCGAGAAAACCAATCGCCCGCGAACCGAAAGGGCGAACACGGCACCGGGGATGTCTTCCTTGCGCAGCAACGCCACGATGGCGTCATCGAAGGGCGCATACCGCCGTTCGGCGTTGCCGGTGATTCGGACATCGGTGAGATCGATGGACGGCGGTTCACGGCGCACGTCGCCATCTTACCCGGCGTGTCGCGCTGCCGGGCACTGAAGGTCCCGTCCCATGGCCTCGTTCCTCGGCCGCCCGTCTTCGACGGGACCATCGTGGCGAAGGGCGACCCTTGCCGCTGCCCATGCCCGCGCCTCACGCCTCACTACGCCCCTTGGTTGCCCGGGTTGGCGGACCGGACCGGCCGGGGCACGCCCCCGCGGATACAGGGGA
>CAZYBA010000225.1:5197-5750 GCA_964646105.1 uncultured Armatimonadia bacterium | reverse complement strand
CGTGGATCCACGGGGTCGATCGATCAGTTCGGGCAGTTGGCGTGCCAGGGCGTGCGGGCCGGGTTCGGGACCGGAATCGGGTATTGACGCATGAGGTCCACCCCGGACCACGGCAGCCCGCAGGGATCGGAAAGAATCTGGCCGCGGCTCATCCACTTGGCATGACCGTCGAAGAACATGGCGTTCACACCGCCCGTGTGGCGGGTCAGCGCCAGCACCGGCTGACCAAATCCCGGTTTGTCGTAGAGGTTTTTCGGAGGCTCGAACCAGGAATCATCGAACGGCGCCCCTTTTTCCGTGACCACCACGACGGCCGCCGGGAATTCCACCGCCGCCAGAGTCAGGCTCTCCACCGCACGGTTGGCCACGTAGGAGCGAGGCTTCCGGTCGGTGGAATGAGGAGTGCGACCACTGTCCGACGGGCAGACCAGCAATCCCGGCGTGTTGCTGGTGTAGGGAATGATCTGGTTCCACCAACGGTTGTCGGCGTTGGCGCCCAGCGGATGCGACGGATTCGCACGGCTCAAATCGACATTGTGGCCGAAGAAGAAAA
>CAZYBA010000225.1:0-5187 GCA_964646105.1 uncultured Armatimonadia bacterium | reverse complement strand
AACCGTCTCGTCGTAGTCTTGGAAATACATGCCGAGGCCGATGCCCAGTTGGCGCATATTCGAGAGGCATGTCGCCGCGCGGGCCTTTTCCCGCGCCTGCGCGAAAACGGGAAACAGGATCGCCGCCAGAATCGCGATGATCGCGATGACAACCAGGAGTTCGATCAGGGTGAACGCTCGGCGCATGGGCCATTCTACACCCCGGCGGGTCTGGCGAGACCCGTTTGACGTCTGAGCCACGGACGCAGGGATCGCAACGCACCGCCGTTCGGCGCCTGCGGGATCGGGTCGATCACGACGGGCCGCCGCCGAGATCCGGAAGAACGTTGGTCGAATTCCACTCCGCACGACTTCGTTGACGATACGAAACAATCTCCGCACAGAAATGGGCGGGTTTGCCCCATGGAACGCGTCAACAGCCATGCATTGCGCCCTCGGTGGGTCCTCGCACGACCGAATCCCAGCCTCGGCGGCGTGTACACTGCAAGGTCATGGTCGGTCGCCACGTTCCATCGCCCATCGGTCGGGATAAGATCGCGGTCGCCCGGCTGTCGATCGCATCCAACGCAGTCCTGATTGTCCTCAAGCTCGCGGTCGGGTTTGGCACCGGCTCCGTCGCGGTCCTGTCCGAAGCCGCGCACTCCGCCACCGACCTGGTCGCCGCGCTGGTTGCGTTCTTCGCCGTGCGGGCCGCCGACGCTCCCCCGGACGACACCCATCCGTACGGGCACGGCAAATACGAAGCGCTCTCGGGCCTCGTGGAAGGAATCCTCATCTTCGCCGCCGCCGCCTTCATCGGCTTTGAATCGGTCAAGGCGCTTTTCCAAGGAACCCATGCCCACACGCCGGTGGCAGGGATGGTCGTGATGGGAGTGAGCGCGGTAGTCAACACCGTCGTTGCAAGGCGCCTGTTCGCGGTTGCCAAACGATCCGAATCGCCGGCTCTCGAGGCGGATGGGCACCATCTGATGGTCGATGTCTGGACTTCACTCGCGGTTTTCGCAGGACTCTTCCTGGTCGCGGTAACCGGTGAGGCCCGATTCGACCCGCTGGTGGCGTTTGGAGTCGGTCTCCTGGTGGTCCATACCGCAGTGGGTATCTGCCGCAACTCCGTCGGCTTCCTGCTCGACGGACGCCTGCCGGACGACGAAATCGAGGTCGTGGAAGACATCCTGCGCGCCGACCCGCGGGTGCTCTCGTACCACAAGCTGCGCAGCCGCAAGAGCGGCGGCGAACGCCACGTCGACGTTCACATCCAAGTCGACGACGATTTGTCGTTGCGGGCGGCCCACGCGCTCACCGAGGACCTCGAGGACGCGATCCGCGCCGCATTGCCGGGAATGGAGGTGGTCATCCACACCGAACCCTATCACGAGGAAATGCGCCACCACGAGGAAATCGAACACTCCCGCGGACGACACGGCTGACCGGTTCCCCAAGAGCCGGCACCCCGAAAGAATTCCGTCGCTAATGTCGGTCCACGCTAAACGAAGAGCGCCATCACTTCGTTGGCGACCGGCACACCGGCGTCGGTGAGGCGCAGGGCATCCCCCACCCGCTCCGCCCAGCCGGTCTGTACCGCGGTTTCAATCTCGCGCCGGAACCGCGCCCCGACATCCACTCCGAACCGATCGGAAAGTGTTCCCAGACCGATACCCTCGGACCTACGCAACCCCAGCATGATGGTCTCACCCAGACGTGCGTCCGGGTCGAGGGTTTCCCGATCCTCGTAGGGATTGCTCGGGGAATCCGCAATCCGGCGGATGTAGTCGGATGGCCGACGCACGTTGACGGTCCGCACGTGATCGCGATAGCCCGCAGCGCCGGCACCAAAGCCGAAATAGTCGCCATTGTCCCAGTAGATACGGTTGTGCACCGATTCGTGGCCCGCCCGCGAATGGTTGGAAATCTCGTACCGACGCAGACCCGCTTCCGGGAGACGCGCCAGCGCGTAGGCAAGCATCGCCGCCTGGGCGTCGTCGCCAGGAACCGTCAACCGTCCGCGCGCGATGCGCGCATGGAACGGCGTATGTTCCTCGATGGTGAGTCCGTAGACCGAAAGGTGCGGCGGTTTGAGTTCGAGCGCCGATTCCAGGGTCGACCGCCAGTCGCGGACACTTTGCCGCGGCAATCCGAATATGAGGTCCATCGACCAGTTGGCAAAACCGGCGTCCCTCGCCGCGGCCACTGCCCGCCGGATATCGTCGGCGTCATGGTTGCGGTCGATCAGTTTCAGGGTGCGGTTGTCGAAGCTCTGCGCACCGAAAGAGAGTCGATTGACTCCGAACGCACGCAAGGCGGAAAGATAGTCGACATCAACGTCCGACGGATTTGCCTCGACGGTTACCTCGGCGCTCGCAGACAATGCGAACGAGCCCCGCAGGATGTTGAGGATGCGCCCCAGATCCGGGGCGGCCAGCTGGGTCGGTGTCCCGCCGCCGAAAAAGACCGAGTCCAGAGCGGATTCAGGCTCGGCACGTGCCGCAATCTCCGCGCAGAGAGCGTCTACATACCGCGCCTTGGTGGCGTCCTTGTATCCCGAGTACGCATTGAAATCGCAATAACCACATTTGCGCGCGCAGAACGGAATATGGACATAGGCACCGACAGAAGCCACGTCGTGTTGTACCACCCGGCCGGGACGTTGGGTTTGCAGGACCAACCGTTGCATCATCGAAGCCGACCGACGTCATGATCAATGGTCCCACGTCGAATGGCGGTGGCTGCCGATGCCCTTCCAGATCAGGAACGCCAGCAGGACGATTCCCAACTGAATCCACACCGACCCGCGATTGGCCAGCGGCGGGTCCTCATTGGCGCGCCGCATCACTTCAACCACGCCGATTGCCGCACAACCCCACGCCCATCGCCCCAGCAGGGATCGGGCCTTGACGAAACCGCGCCACCAAAGCAAACTCAGCGCAATCCCCGGAATCCAGGCGACTCCCGCGACCCAAGGCTCCACGCCTCCCCAGACCAGTGTCGACGCAAGACCGACAATTCCCAGGATCGCACCGGCGGTCGCCCGGCGTCGGCAACAGACACGATGATGGCCCAGGCTATCCAAGCGGACCAGAGTCGACATGGTCGCAGGGTACGTTGGGAACCCACTGGACACGTCCCCCCGACGGCGGAGACCGTCGCATCGGGAGGGCATCGCAGGAACTCAAATCGGGTCCGGGACCCTGCGAACGGCTCGGACCTGCCTACGCCCGAAGACGCACGGTCCCTTGGCGGACGGGTCGGAGCGGATCCGGAACCGACGTGGCGGCGTCGGTCCAGATTCAAGCCCGGTTTGGAATGGGATTGCGAATCGTCAGATCTGCCCGAGCAATTCGCGCTTCTTGGCGTCGTATTCTTCTTGGGAAATGGCCCCGATGCGCAGCAGTTCGTGCAGCGACGCGAGCTTTTCAACCGCATCGGCGACGGGTTCGCGGGGCTGTTCGGCGGCAGGGGTCGAAGCGGTCGGCGCGGTGGCCGATCGCCCCACCGTCGGGCGAACATCACGCAGTCGCAGGCGAAGTGTCTTTGCGAACGATTCGCTCAGGGCTTGGACGCCCGGGTCCTTGCCACGCCGGCAGTCCTTGAAATAGTTCTTGAGCGTGTCGCCGGCCGCCCAGGCAACCGCGGCGGTGAGGGGCGCCTGAATCGCCACCGAAACCAAGTAGCCCGCACCCGGGATCAACTTGGCCAGCCGCGACCCGGCGTACGCAGCCCCGTAGGCCCCGCCGAGAACAGTTGCCGTCGTCGTGGCGATCGCCATTCCCATCTGGCGAGCCCGCTTGGCAGAAACAATCACCTGGTACGTGCCCGCCAGTTCGGTGGCCATCTTGGAAAACGTTCCGGTGACCGCGGCAATGTCGAGACCGAAGGGCAAAATGTTTGCAACCGCCGAGACCGCCGTGTAGGTCACGATGATCGCATTCGCCTTCTTGTCGAGCTCGTCCCAGTCGGGTTCCATGTGCTCCATACCGTCACTCCGCAGAGGGGGCCACGGGGTTGGTCCCGACGCGTCGTCGGACGATTCACCCTTGAGACTTTCGGAAACCTTGCGCCGGGCCTGTTCCCCGAGCTTGCGCAGGGCAAATGTGATCGAATCCGGATCCATGCTCCCTCCCGGTTCCATCCTATCGCAACCAACCCTGCCGAATCGGCTCGCCGTCGCGGTCCAGGCGATCGACGTTTCCCCTCAACTTCCACCGTCGGGACCAAAGGCCCATGCCGGCCCGAACCGCCAATGGTAGCTTCAACGTAAACCACAACAAGGAACATGCCATGTTGCGCAAGCGCGAAGACGAAGAACTGAACGCCCGACAGATGGGGACCACCGAGGAATCGGCGATCGCCATGCTCTCCCCCGACGCCGAGCGGGAAATCTACTTACTCTATCGGGATTACTTCCGCGCCGCGGACACCGAACGGCAATGGAATCTCTGGACCGACCTGTCCTGGGACAATGCGCCGGACGGGGCTCCGTCCAAGGAACTGGTCGACGCCGCCCTCGATATCTACAAGGATCTGCTTTTCCTCCCGGATTACGCCGCGTTCGGTCTCGCACGATCCCGCTCCAGCCGCGGCCGTGCTTGGTTCCTGACCCGCTGGAGCTACGACGAAGGAAAGCACTTGCTGACCTTGAACGAATGGCTGGTGCGGCGCGCCGGCATTCCGGACTCCGATCTGCGGGCCATGGGCGACGCGTTGCTCACCGAGTTCCGCTGGACTCCTCCCACCGCCGACCCCGAAACCCTGCTCGCGGATGCCTTGGCTTGGGAAATTTCGGAAATCGCACGGATCACCACCCTGGAGACACTCGCGACGCAAAGTGGCGAAGCCGCACTCGCGGAAGGTTGCAGGCACATGCTCGCGGACGACAACGCCCACCGGCGCTTCCTGGCCGGCGCGCTCGCCGTGATCGCGAAGGAACGCCCCGAGGAAACCGACGCAGCCGTGCGACAAGTGGAATCCCACGCCCCGCTGGTCGCGGCGCTATTGACCTCAACCCGCTGAGACGTCACCGGCGGAGCCACCCCTCCCCGCAATGAAACCCCGGTGGTGAACAGCCACCCCGGGGTTTTCGTTTTGCCGCCGGAGATCGGTCATCCAATCGGTCGCGGTACAGCCTCCTCCGACCCGGGACGCCCCGACCCGTCCTCCCGTCGGGATCGTTCCGCCCGTCGACCTCACCCC